>SKMI01000239.1 GCA_007121115.1 Paracoccaceae bacterium
GGCAGGACATCGGCGTAGGCCCAGCCATCGGCACCGCTCTCGGCCCAATGGTCGAAATCCCGCGCGTGGCCACGCACATAGACCATCCCGTTGATGCTGGACGACCCCCCGATCACCTTGCCGCGCGGACAGGCCAGCACCCGCCCGCTCAGGTGCGGCTCGGGCTCGGTCCGGAACCCCCAGTCGTAGCGGGCCATGTTCATCGGATAGGACAGCGCGCCCGGCATCTGGATGAACGGGCCGGCATCGGTCCCGCCGGCCTCCACCACCAGCACCTGCGCGCCCGCCTCGGCCAGCCGGAAGGCCACCGCCGCCCCGCCCGAGCCCGAACCCACAACGATGAAATCCGCTTCCATCACCCCACCTCGCATGATGTGCACGCACATGGCTGTCACAGGGCGGTCCGGGGCCGGGTCAAGGATCGCGCAGCGACCCCCGCAAGGGGGCTTGTCCTTGACGCGGCCCCGGACCGCCGGAACACTCGTCATGGCGCGTTCAGGGCAGACCTGCCCCTGAACCGCCTCTCAGCAAACCTTCACCACCGCACCCTCGGTTCCCACACAATCGAACAGGAGGCGCTCCCGCCGCCTGCCACACCCGCAGGTTCCCTGCGGGCGCGCAGGCGTTGGGCCTGGCCGCGCGCGCAGCGCGCGGCCCGGCCCAACGGGAGGGAGCGGATCTCTGATCCGCGACCGACGGGCGGGAGCACCCCATTCCCGAAAGCGCACTTCAGAACGGGGCATCGACACCCCCCATGCTGACATGCACGGTCTTGACCTGCGTGTAATGCTCCAGCGCCGCGTGGCCGTTTTCGCGCCCCACGCCGGAAAGCTTGACCCCGCCGAAGGGCATTTCCACCGGCGTCAGGTTGTAGCCGTTGATCCAGCAGGTCCCGGCCTGCAGCCGCGAGACCACCCGGTGCGCGCGCGCCAGATCGGCGGTGAAGACGCCCCCGGCCAGCCCGAAGCCGGTGGCATTCGCCCGCGCCACCGCCTCGTCCTCGGTCTCGAAGCCCAGCACGCACATGACCGGGCCGAAGATCTCCTCGCGCGCGATCATCATGTCGTCGGTCACATCGGCGAACACCGTGGGTTCGACGAAGTAGCCGTCGTTGCGCCCGCCATTGCCGCCGCCGCAGACCAGCTTCGCGCCTTCGTCCACGCCGGCCTTGATGTAGCCCATGACCGTGTCGCGCTGCGCCGCGCTGACCAGCGGGCCCATCTGCGTGGCCTCGTCCATCGGATCGCCCAAGCCGATCGCCCGCGTGCGCGCCTCAAGCCGCTCGAGGAAAGGCGCCATGGCCCCTTTCTGCACGAACACCCGCGTCCCGTTCGAACAGATCTGCCCGGCGGAATAGAAATTCGCCAGCATTGCTGCGCCCACGGCATCGTCGAGGCTCGCGTCATCAAACACCAGAAGCGGCGACTTGCCGCCCAGTTCCATGGTCACATGCCGGATGCCCTCGGCCGCCGCCGCATAGACCTTGCGCCCGGTCTCTACCGATCCGGTCAGCGAGACCTTCGCCACGCGCGGGTCGGTCACGAGCGCCGCGCCCACCGCGCCCGCGCCCTGCACCACGTTGAAGAGCCCCGGCGGCAGACCGGCCTCGGTCAGAATCTCGGCCAGCTTCAGCGCCGACAGCGGCGTCAGTTCCGAAGGTTTGAACACCATGGCATTGCCGAAGGCGAGCGCCGGCGCCGCCTTCCAGGCGGCGATCTGGGTCGGGTAGTTCCAGGCCCCGATGCCCGCGCAGACCCCCAGCGGCTCGCGCAGCGTATAGGCGAAGTCGCCGCCCCCCAGCGCGATGGTCTGACCCGTCACCGTGGGGGCATAGCCGCCGAAATACTCCAGCGCATCGGCGCCCGAGGTTGCATCGGCCACCAGCGTCTCCTGCAAGGGCTTGCCGGTGTCGAGCGTTTCCAGTTCGGAGAGCGCCCGGTTGCGCTCCCGCATGATCTCGGCGGCCCGGCGCAGGATGCGTCCGCGCTCGACCGGGGGACGCGCCGCCCACTCGGCCTGCGCGCGCTCCGCCGCCGCCAGCGCGCGGTCCAGCACGGCGGGCGTGGCGGCGTGCAGCCGCGCCACCGTCGCGCCGGAGTACGGATAGATCACGTCGAACGCCTCGCCGCCCGTATCCTCGACATAGGCGCCGTCGATGTAATGGCTGGCCTGCGGTTGTCCCTGCATTCCCACCCCCTTCATTCCCCTCGCGGAAAGCGCTGGTTTTCCTCCAGCACGTTCAGATCCATGTGGTTGCGCATGTAACGTTCGGACGCACGTTGCAGCGGCTGAAAGTCCCACGGGAAATACGACCCGTTGCGCAGCGCCTCGTAGACCACCAGACGCCGCGCCTGGCTGTAGCGGACTTCGGCATCAAAGGCCGCCATGTCCCAGCGCGCGGCGGCCATGGCACGGAACCCGGACAGCCGATCGGCCTGCGCCGGGTCACCGGCCAGATTGCGCCGCTCCTGCGGGTCATTGCGCAGATCGAACAATTGCTCCGGATCGACGGGGCAGGCGGTGTATTTCCA
>SKMI01000194.1 GCA_007121115.1 Paracoccaceae bacterium
GACGGGTTTCGCGCAATCAACAACCTTTCCATCGCCATCGGAGAGCCCGAATTGCGCGCCGTGATCGGCCCCAATGGCGCGGGCAAGACGACCTTCATGGATATCGTGACCGGTAAGACGCGGCCCGATGAGGGACGCGTGATCTGGGGCGCGGACTCGGTCGACCTGCTGAAACTGTCGGAAAGCGATATCGCCAAGATCGGCATTGGCCGGAAGTTCCAGAAACCCACCGTGTTCGAGGAACAGAGCGTGCGCGACAACCTCGCCATGGCGCTGAAGAATGCGCGCGGGCCGATGTCGGTGCTGATGTGGCGTGCGAGCGAGCGCGACGCGGCGCGGATACTGGAACTGGCCGCCGAGATCGGGCTGAGCGACCGGCTGGCGCATCGCGCGGGCGATCTGAGCCACGGGCAGAAGCAGTGGCTGGAAATCGGCATGCTGCTGGCGCAGGACCCGCGCCTGCTGCTGGTCGATGAGCCTGCCGCCGGGATGACCCCGTCCGAGCGCGAACACACCACCGATCTGTTGAGACGCGCGGCCCGGACCCGCGCGGTCATGGTGATCGAGCATGACATGGAATTCATCCGTCGGCTGGAGTGCCGCGTGACTGTCCTGCACGAAGGCTCGGTGCTGGCCGAAGGCTCGCTCGATCACGTCACGAAAAACCAGCAGGTGATCGATGTCTATCTGGGGCGCTAGGACATGTTGAAGGTGGACAATCTGACCCTGCACTACGGCGCTTCGCAGATCCTCTGGGGCGTGTCGCTGACCGCCCGGCCCGGCGCGGTGACAGCCGTGATGGGCACGAACGGGGTGGGCAAGACTTCGCTTCTGCGCGCGATCGCGGGCCGTCACCCTTACTCGGGTGGCACCATCACGCTGGGCGGGCAAGTGCTGAACCATCCGAGCGCGGCGCAGGCCGCGCAGGCGGGGATCGCCTATGTGCCGCAGGGGCGCGAGATCTTTCCACTGCTGACGGTGACGGAAAACCTGCAGACCGGCTTTGCTTGTCTGCCCAAGGCCGACCACAGCATCCCCGACCGGATCTATGACCTGTTTCCCGTGCTGCAGGAGATGAGAAACCGGCGCGGCGGCGACCTGTCCGGCGGGCAGCAGCAGCAGCTGGCCATTGCCCGTGCGCTGATTGCCCGGCCGAAGGTGCTGCTGCTCGACGAGCCCACCGAAGGTATCCAGCCCAACATCATCAAGCAGATCGGCAAGGTCATCGAACTGTTGCGCGAAGAAGGCGAGATCGCCATCATCCTTGTTGAACAGTTCTTCGATTTTGCCTTCGGACTGGCCGACGAGTTCTGCGTGCTTAACCGGGGCGAGGTCGTGCTGAACCGGCGCGCCAGCGCCGTTTCGCGCGAGATGCTTCTTGAGCGCGTCTCGATCTGAGTGCAAAGCCTGACACAGGAGCGGTCGTGCTGTCTTGGCAATTCTGCTGCGCGATGCCGCGCAACATGCGCCTCCAAGGCCGTTGCCAGGCTGATGCCACTTCCTTCAGTCCGATCAGTGTCTCACATCTCCTATTTGCCATGCCACAGCAGCACCCCGAAAACCGAAAATGAGCTCTGCTGGGATGGCCGACCCGACCCATCGACTCTACGGCGGCGTTCGAAACGGTACGGCTCTGCACTTTCTGAAGGCGTACGGATGACCAGCGGAGAAGGCACACGACTGACCCTGAAAGCGTTCTTCCCCCTCCGATGGGCTCCTCCCGGTCGCGATCCGTATACGCGTGGCTGGGCCGTGACATGAGTGCCGCACTGGCCATTGCCGACGCGCTGGGTGTGGACGCCCGCGCCGCGGCCGAACTCCTGCCCGTGATCGAGACCTTGATCGCGCGGCATCCCAAAGAGCAGATGGACAAGGCGCCCGAAGGGCTCAATCCGTAATCTTGGGAATGTAGGTGACGTCCGGCATGCCTTCGAAATGCGCGCCGCAGGTCAGAAGCGGCACGGCGTGTGCCTGGGCGGTCGCAAGGATAATGGCGTCGGCCGTGGCTGCTTGTGAGTGGCGCACACTTCCGCCATCACCCGCGCGATCTCGGTGTCGAGCGGAACAACCTGGCAGACTTGCGTTAAGGCAATGACCTCATCTGCCTTGTCCTCGCCGGCCGCGCGCTTCTGCCATTTCGCCAACTCGAACTGCACCATGGTCGGAATCAGCCAGTCTGCCTGCTCGGGCAAGTGTTCCGCCACAGCTCTCCTGTGGGTGAGCCTGTCAGCCATTCGATCCAGGCCGAGGTATCGACACGGATCATCAGACGCGGTGCGACCGATCACGGTAATGCTCGGCCCGCGCCCCGCTGGCCAGCCCATTGAGGTTTTCCCTCTTCGGCACCGGCACCAGGAGCACGCCCTTGCCCTTGGGGATGAAGGCAAAGGTCGGCGAGCGAAGGAACACTGCCGGTGGTGGAGTTCGGGGCGTGATGCCGACACGAAAGATGATGGCTCCCAAGGGCGCCCCTGTGCAGACCCTTGCGCTGGAGCTGCGCCTGCAAGAACCTGCCGCCATGGGATTGACCCTGCCCCTGCGCGATGGCTTGCTGGCATTCTGCCGCGCGCGCGGCGCAGAATGAGGACTCCCCATGCCCCTGCCACACTTCCACATGGTCGATGCCGCCCCGGAACCGGTTGCGACCTTCTCGCATGCTTCCGAGGTCGATGGCTGGGTCTTCCTGACAGGCCAGATGCCCACCTGGCCCGGCGAACCCGAGCGGCCTCTGCCCGAAGGCATCGCGTCGCAGACACGCCGCGTGATGGACAACCTGATCCTCGTTCTGGACGGGCTCGGGCTGGGGCTCGAGAACGTGGTGCAGGCGCGCGTCTACATCACGGAATTCGAGCGCGACTATGCGCCGATGAACGCTGTCTACAAGAGCTACTTCAAAGAGGGAAAGCTGCCCGCACGCACCTGCGTCGGGGTAAGCGGCCTTGCCGTCGGCGCGCTGGTCGAGATCGACATGGTCGCCCGGCGCCCCTGATCCGACATCACCAGCGCGAGCGCCCACAGCGCACCTGCGCAGGACGACTTTCGCAGCGCGACACTGACAGGTCTCCCTCGGCCTCAACCCGTATCTGAAGCCCTGGGCGGTGCGCCTGACCCGCCGCATGATCACCGAGCCCCCCCGTGCCGGCTGCTGGTGCGCGAACTGGGCCACGCCGAGGCCGACCGCATCCTGGCAGAGGACCGCCAGGATCACCTCCTCCCCCTCGCAGGCTGGCGCGACAGGGGCGCGATCTGGACCGGCGCGTTGGCCACTATGCAGACCCAAGTGCTCTCTGCCGTTTGCCGCTTTCTTTCTCACTGTCACCGCTTTGCACTGAATCGCCACGGCAGTTTCGGGTGAAAAAGTCCGGTTCCGTGCAGCAAGTCAGTCCCCAGTTCGGCCAATTTCAAGGGTTGCACCGGATCAAGACGGCGCCGTTCGCGAAACCTGCGCGGCGTATCGTCATGCCGCTTCCGAAACAGCCGGTAGAAATGGCTCGGGTTCTGGATCCCGGTCGATCGCCCGATTTCCTCGATGCTCAGATCGGTCATCTGGAGCTGCAATGCAGCGAAATCCATGCGGGTGTCGTTGATGAATCCGGTCGGCGACTGTCCCAGATGACGGCGGAATGCGCGGCAGACCGACTCGTGGCGGCGACCTGAAACCCGGACCAGTCCGGTCGCGCCTTCGCGAAAAACATCTGGCCGTCGCGCTGCGCGCAGCGCCCGCGCAAGCCAAGGTGGCAAATCGCTTGTCCAGATCGTTGCGGACCCCGCAATCTGCATCACCGAGGCGACGCTCAACACGAATTGGTCGATCTGAAGCTGCGTTCTGGGGGCAGGTCACCAGTCATCCGCGGGGATCGCGGCTGGCGCGGTGGGTTTCAGTCGATCCCGGCGCGGGTCAGGCCTTCGAGGTAGAGATCAAGTTGGCTGCGGCGTTTCACGTAGAATAGCCGGCTGCGGGCAAGGCCCAGGGTGAAACCGGGCTTCGCGCGCAGCAGCGAACTGCGCGCGCGCGCGATCCGGGCGCGGTCGCCGATATGGCCGAGTGCGGCCAGCAGATTGGCATGGGCGGAATAATGGGCGTTGGGCACCTGCACCGCACGGGCGGCGGCGCTGGCGGCGGCCTTGGGGTCGTCGCCGAAAAGATGCGCGAGCGAGCGGTAGGAATGGAACGCCCAGCGGAATGGATCATGGGGGCTGAGGTCGATGGCGCGCTGGAAGTGCCGGATCGATTCATCGATGCGCCCCTCATAGGCGAGCGAATCTCCCAGCCCGCAATGTGACAGGGCGAGGTAGGGGTTGAGGTCAAGCGCGTGCTCCAGCGCGTCGATGGCCAGATCGTATTCCTGACGCGCCAGCCGCACCCGGCCCAGCACGAAATGACTGTGCGGATCGCGGTCGTCACGCGCCAGTCCCTGCAGCGCAAGGTCAAGCGCATCGTCCAGCCGCGCCACGCCCACGCTCCCTTCGAAATAAACCATCTCGAGCGTGATCGCATAGGCAAGGCGCGTGTAGGGTTCAGCAAAATCCGGGTCCGCGCGAATGGCCATGCGCAGCAGGTCCTGCGCACGGCGGTTGCCGTCTGCGGTGAAGCGATAGAATTCGGCCATGCCTAGGTGATAGAGCTCCCAGGCACCGCGATTGGCGCGCGGCAGGTTGCGCGCCCTCTGCTGCTCGGACACGCCGAGGTCGGTCGCCAGCCGCGACGCGATGGTGCCGCAGATCTCGTCCTGGAACTCGAATATCTGCGCAAGGTCCAGATCGAAGCTGTCCGCCCAGATACGCCGCATGGTGCGGCTTTCCACCGCCTCGGCCTGGATGCGCACCCGGTCACCGGCCTTGCGCAGATTGCCGGTGACCACATGGGTGGCGCCAAGCTGGCCTGCGACTTCGTCCAGCCCGACGGTGGCGTTGCGAAAGGCGAAGGCCGGGTTGCGGGCGATGACTTCGATCCAGCGGTGCTTGCTGAGCGCGGTGAGGATGTCCTCGGCGATACCGTCGGCTAAGACCCGGCCACTGGCATCGCCCGACAGGTTGTCAAAGGGAAGTACCGCGATCAGGGGGCGCGTAGGCTCTGGCTGCACGGGCCGGTGCGGGGCAGCGGGTTCCCGCGCCGTGACCGGGCGCAGGAAGCGAAAGCCGCGCCCGTGCACCGTGGCGATGCTGTGCTGGGCGCGGCCACTGTCCCCCAGCGCCTGCCGCAGCGCCTTGATCTGGCTGCTGAGCGCGGTGTCGGAAACGATCCGCCCACTCCACAGGTGCTCGAAGATCTCGTCGCGCGGGACAACGCGATCGGTGTTGCTGGCCAGCAGGACGAGCAGGTCGAAGGTCAGCGGCTCCAGCGGGACCTCCGCGCCATCGCGGTGCAGGGTGCGCCGCTGCGGGTCGAGCGTGAATCCGTCGAAACGCAGGCAGCCGCTGGCCTCTGCCGCCGCGGCCTCGGTCCGGCGTGCGCGGAAGGCCGCGACCGGGAAAGGCGCGGGCGGCACCTCGACCGGGCCGCGAGCGTCCAGTGCGATGCCCGGCGCGGGCCGGACCGCGGCGCGCGCGGTGGCCGAGACCAGCACCTCGCCTTCCCGCGCGTTCTGCGCCAGCGCCTGCGCCACGGCCTTGGCCGTGTCCCTGTCGCTGATGTCGACCGGCACATCGATACCGACCCGCGCACCCGAGCTTCCCGCCGAGAGCAGGTTCACCAGTTCAAGCGCACAGCGCAGCGATGGAAGTGTGGTGGCAAAGGCGGCAAGCGCACCCTGCCTGCGCCAGTCGACGCTCAATGCGCCATGCCGTTGGAGCAAAACTTCCAGAAGGTCGCGGTCCCGCGTCTGCGCCTGTCCATCCGAGAGATCATGGACAAGCCCGACAAACGCGAATGCTGGTGTCTGCGACATCGGCTGTACCCCGGCGAAGCGCCGCACGGGTGGTTCGCGACCGGGGTGGGCGCTCCAAAGGAGCGACCACTGACGCACGCCGCTTCTATTTTTCTGGTACCGATTTTGCCCGAAACACCGAAAAAATGCAAACTGACCTCAGGTTTTGCACCGCCGTTGGCTCACGCGCCCGGATTCCGGGCCGAGATCATCCCGTCCACCTCGCGGCGCTGGCGGTCGATGGTCTTGGCGAATGTGGCCAGATCCGTTGACGCTTGCCCTAGCCGTGGCGGATCGGTTCCGGGACGTAGCGGAAGGCATCGCCCTTGCGGCTGACATGGCCGATGCCGGGGAAGGGGAAGTGATAGCCCGCCACCCGCATCCGGTCCGTGGCCAGCATATCCAGCACCCGCCGCCGGGTCTGTGCGCCGGCCTCGGGGTCGGTGTCGAAGGAAAACCCCCAGTCTGGATGGCGGAAGGACACGGCTGCATGGTGCGCCGCGTCGCCGATCACGATGCAGGTCGCATCGCCTGAGGCGATGATGAAGGAGGTGTGGCCCACCGTATGCCCCGGCGTGGCCATGGCGGTGATTCCGGGCAGCACCTCTTGCCCGTCCTCGATAAAATTGATGCGCTCGCGCAGGGGTAGCAGATTGCCCCGCGCGCCCTCGGCAATCACCCCGACGAACCCCCCGACTGCGACGACCTCTTCGCTGGTCCAGAACCCGAAATCCGCTTCCGACAGATGCACGGCAGCATTGGGGAAATTCGGCGCGCCATCGGCATCCGTCAGGCCGAAACAGTGATCCGGGTGGGGATGGGTCACCAGGATATCGGTGAAGGCGGCCGGATCGAAGCCCGCAGCGCGCAGATTGCTCATCAGCTGGCCATGCCTGTCACCCGGATCGAAGCCCAGAGCCGTCCACGCGTCAGGCTCATCGCCGGGACCCGGGGCCCAGCCCGTGCCGGTATCGATCAGCACCAGCCGCTCGCCGGTGTTCAGGATGAGAACGTTCTGTTCCAGCAGCGTCGGTTCGAGGGGCAGAAATACATCTGACAAAACACCTTGCAGCGCATCCGGGTCCGCTTGCGGGAAGTGGTCGGTGGCTGACCCGATGTTCATGAGGCCATCCGACATGACCGTGGCCTCGATATCTCCGATGGCGAAGCGATACCAGGGTGGCTGGCCGAGATCGGGCGTCTCGATACGCGCCCTGGCGGGTCGCGGTGCCAGCCCGGTGAGAACCGCTGGCGCGGCGACAAGGGCGGTCGCGGACATGACACCGTTGCGCATCAGGTCACGGCGGGCGATGGGGCGGCCTTCGGGCATCTTATCCTCCAATTCTATCGTCTGGTGGAAATGGGCTCGGGTGGGTGTGTCGCTGCCACTGTCCTGCCGATGCAGGCGCTGGAACGCGGAATACGGCGCGTTCGAGCAGGCGCGTGGACCGGCCCCGCGCCGCGCTCCGGCCAGGGAAATCCACATGCGGCAAATTGTAGCAGAATTTCGCTCCGCATGCGAGTTTTTCTCAAGAAAACTTCGGTTTTCGACGGTCAATTCGCAGGATTCCGGGCCGAGATCATCCAGGACGAACTGGCCATGACGATCCCGTCGGCCTCGCGGCGCTGGCGGTTGATGGCCTCGGCCAGCGCTTCCTCGATCTGCGGGCGCTTGGCCTCGGCCTCGGCGCCCGCCTCGCGGAAGACTTCGCCCGCCGGGCCGATGGCTAGCTGGAAGTCGATGGCGTCCTGAATGTTGCGGCCCACCAGCACCGGGGCGTCGATCCGCTCGAAGGCGATGTCCTCGTAGCCTGCGATCTCCATCATCTTGCGTGTGGTGCCCTCATCGGCCATCGAGAAGGGGCCGGGTCCGCAGGTGCGGGCATCCTCGCCCGGGGGCGGCAGGAAGCGCAGCACCACATCCTTGGCCATGGACAGCCACGGATTGTCGGCCGGGTCGCGCCAGACGATATGCACCATCCGCCCGCCCGGGCGCAGCGACTTGCGCATGTTGCGCAGCCCCGCCACCGGGTTGGCGAAGAACATGGTGCCAAAGCGGGCGAAGGCGAAGTCGAAGGCGCTTTCGGGCAGCGCGACCTCGGCATCCCCGCGCAGGAAGGTGACATTGTCCAGGTCGGTCTCGGCCAGTTCCGCCTGCGCGGTTTCCAGAAACATGTCGCAGCAGTCGATCCCGGTGACCGAGCCTTCGGGTCCGACGATGCGGGCAAGCTTCATTGCCGTGTCGCCCCAGCCGCAGCCGACATCGACCACGTTGTCGCCTGCGCGCACCGGAAGCTTCGGAAACACGGCTTCGCTGTGATGGGTCAGCCCGCCCACAAGGATGTGGCGGAAACGGTTGAACTTCGGGCCCAGCACCTCGTTCCAGAACTGGACAAACTCGGAATCGGCCTGGGTCTCGGGCATTTCGATCTGCGGATGTGCCATGACAATCCTCCTTGCCTCGGGTGTCTGCGTTGCAGCGGGGTATCGGGGCGCAGCGCGGCAAGCTTGAGCGAGACATGGGGAAAGCGTGGAGATGCCCGGCCCGGCCAAAGCCTGCGCGGGCAAGCGAGGCATCGATACCGACAATGACGGCGCGGCATGCGGCTCAGGCGCGATTGGGACCGAGGGGCAGAAGTTCGCGTTCGAGGAGGGGTTGCTCGTCACGCATCGCGGGCTGTCAGGCCCGTTGATCCTGCAGATTGCCAGCTACCGGACCCTGGGCCGCGCGATCCGTGTCGACCTGTGCCCGGGGCAAGACCTCGCGGTCAAGGCCGAGGCCGTTCGACCCGCACCGGTCGGTCTCTTGCTTTGGCATGGCGCCATTGTCCACGGAGAAGCGGCGATGCCTTCGATCCTGGAGCCGCCGACCAGGCAGTCCGGCAGTCCCCCTTTGGATGGCGGTCTCGTCCCATGGCACCAGGGCCCAGACCGACGGCGGGTTTGGTGTCGCAGACCTGGCCTGGATCGGCTAGAATACTCACCAGCATGAGGAGATCGCCATGGAGATCCGCCCCGCCGGTTCGACCCCGTCACGGCCCGCGCCCGCTGAATACTTCACCGGCACCGTGTGGCAGGAACCGATTTGCGATCCCGGCGAGACCAAAGCTCTGCTGTCGCTCATGGTCACCTTCGCGCCCGGGGCGCGGACACACTGGCACACGCATCCGCTGGGTCAGACACTGCTGGTCGTCTCGGGGTGCGGTCTGATCCAGTGCCGGGGTGGCCCCGTGCAGACAATCCGCGCCGGTGATCGGGTCTGGATCCCGCCCGGAGAGGAGCATTGGCATGGCGCCGGCCCGGACATGTTGATGCGCCACATTGCGATGCAGGAGGTCAAGGACGGCGTGGGCGCCCACTGGCTGGAGCCAGTGAGCGACGCAGATTACGGTCAAGGAGGCGTTTGAGCGCTGAGCGGCGCCTGTTGCGGCAAGTGGCCCTGTCCTCAGGTTGGATGAAGGGACCGGACCGCGGCACCTGAATCGGAGCCCTCACGCATCCCTGAGAGGCGCTTCTCGGCCTGTTTTGTTGAAAAACTCTTCCTTGATCGAGACCTGAACTGCTGATTCAATTCCTGTAATTGAGGGGAGGGTCGACGATGATGGGACCGCGGAAGGAAGTGGGCTCGAACCATGTATGGATGGCTCCCGCGGGGCAAGAGCTATGCGGGAAACTGGGTGACGGGGTTTGAGAGGGTGGCGTACCGTGGCGGGTGATCAAGCCTGCCAGAACTTCCAAGAGGAACGATACGCCATGGAGAAGACTACCGACATCATCGCCCTTCGTCAGCCGGAATCTGTGGATGATCCGCTGACCGAGATCGCCCGCGATGGCGCCCGCCGGATGCTGGCCGCTGCGCTGAGAGCCGAGGCTGACGCCTTTGTTGCGCAGCATGCCGAAGAGACCCTGCCGGACGGTCGCCAGCGCGTTGTCCGACACGGTTACGCGCCGGAGCGCAGTATCCAGACCGGGA
>SKMI01000179.1 GCA_007121115.1 Paracoccaceae bacterium
GAGCATGGGCGACCAGGGCACATCGCCACTAACATGGTCAACCATCCCGGCCATGCCCAGACCGATGCAGCTTATCTGCGCGCGGCTCATGCCCAGCTGCGCAAGAAACTGGTCGATCAGGGCGCGGGCCTCGGCGACGAGCATCGGCGCGCTCTTGCGCATCGGACGGGCGGGCAGGGCCAGATCGGCGATGTGCCGCCCGGCAAAGTCGCTCAAGACCGCCGTGTGTTTCAGATCGCCGAGCTTTATGCCGATGACATGATGCGCCTCGGCCGCGACCTGCAGCGCCACGGGTGGGCGACCGCGCCCGCTGCGCGGGCTGTCGCCCTCGGTGGGTTCGGCGGCGTCGGTTTCGCGCAGGAAGCCCTCGGCGATCAGTTCGGCGGTGACGGCGCTGACCGAGGCGCCGCTGACGCCCAGCGCGCGGCCCATCTCGGCGCGGGTGGTGCTGCCCTGGGCGCGGACACGCTCGAACAGCACCCGACGCAGCGGCCGCGGCAGGCTTCCGGCGGGGCTGCCACCTTCAGCCAGCAGCGGGCCGCAGCCCTGCGCCCCTGCGTCGAGCAGGGCGGCAGGCTTCGAACCTTCGGGCGCTGTCATCCTGGCCTCCCCTCCAAGACTAAATTAACACGCCGAAGAATATAAGCCTAGATGCGGACAGTTGCGCAAGGCATTCCGCGCCTCACAGCAGATATTCCCGAAATTTGGGCGCGATGCTGCTATTTTAAATTTGACAGGTAAAGAATTTCTGGCATCATTTTTGGGTCGGGACCGGCAAGAGTCGGCCCGGATATGTTCAGGGAGGACTACATGAACAGGATTCTGACCGCAGCGATTGCTGCGACTGTCGGCTTTGGCTCTGGCGCCTGGGCCGATTCGCTGACCATCGGGGTAAGCTGGTCGAACTTTCAGGAGGAGCGCTGGCAAACGGACGAGGCCGCGATCCGCGCTGCCCTCGATGACGCGGGTGCGGCCTATGTCTCGGCCGATGCGCAATCCTCTTCGTCCAAGCAGCTTTCCGATATCGAAAGCCTGATCGCGCAGGGCGTCGATGCGCTGATCGTTCTGGCACAGGATGCCGCCGCCATCGGCCCGGCGGTCGAGGCGGCCGCGGACGAAGGCATTCCCGTCATCGCCTATGACCGGTTGATCGAGGATGACCGCGCCTTCTACCTGACCTTCGACAATGTCGAGGTGGGGCGCATGCAGGCCCGCGCCGTGCTCGAACAGCAGCCTTCCGGCAACTATGTCATGATCAAGGGCTCGCCCACCGACCCCAATGCGGATTTCCTGCGCGGCGGTCAGCAGGAAGTGCTTCAGGACGCGATTGACGCGGGCGACATCACCATCGTGGGCGAGGCCTATACCGATGGCTGGCTGCCCGCCAATGCCCAGCGCAACATGGAGCAGATCCTGACCGCGCAGGACAACATGGTCGATGCGGTCGTGGCGTCGAATGACGGCACCGCAGGCGGCGTTGTCGCGGCGCTGACCGCGCAGGGCATGGATGGCATCCCGGTCTCGGGGCAGGATGGCGACCATGCCGCGCTGAACCGCATCGCGCTGGGCACGCAGACCGTGTCGGTCTGGAAGGACGCGCGCGATCTGGGCCGCGCGGCGGGCGAGATTGCCGTGCAACTCGCAGGTGGCACCGCGATGATGGACATCGAGGGGTCCGAGATGTGGACCTCGCCGGGTGGCACCGAAATGGTGTCGATGTTCCTCGAGCCGGTGCCGATCACCGCGGACAACCTGTCGCTGGTGGTCGATGCGGGCTGGATCAGCCAGGAAGCGCTCTGCCAGGGCGTGAGCGGCGGCCCGGCGCCTTGCGACTGATCGCAGGCATCTGACAGCGGGGCGTGCGGCATGCTGCCGCCGCCCCATCCCTGCGTGATGACAGGACAAGCCCCGAGGACAGGCTGATGAGCACCACCGACACCGAAAAGGACGCCGGGACCAGGGCCCGGCGACGCGCGCGGCTGACCGACACGCTGGAAATCGACACGCGGCTTCTGGGGATGATCGGCGCCTTTGTCGCCGTGCTGGTCGTGTTCAACATCCTGACAGACGGGCGCTTCCTGACCCCGCGCAACATCTTCAACCTGACAATCCAGACCGTCAGCGTGGCGATCATGGCCACGGGCATGGTCTTCGTCATCGTCACCCGGCATATCGACCTGTCCGTGGGCGCGCTGCTGGCCACCTGCTCGGCCGTCATGGCGATGATGCAGACCGCCTGGCTGCCGCAATACCTGGGCCTGCCGCTGGGCCATCCGATGATCCCCTGGCTGGCCATCCTCGCAGGCATCATCGCCGGCGGACTGATCGGGGCGTTTCAGGGCTGGCTGACGGGCTACATGATGATCCCGGCCTTCATCGTCACGTTGGGCGGGCTGCTGGTCTGGCGCAACACCGGCTGGTATCTGACCACCGGCCAGACCATCGGACCGCTGGACCCGACCTTCCAGATGTTCGGCGGCATCAATGGCACGCTGGGCGCGTTCTGGTCCTGGGTGGTCGGCATTGCCGGTACGCTGGCCGCGCTGGCCGTGCTGTGGAATTCGCGGCGCGACAAGCAGCGGCACGGGTTCATGGTCAAACCGATCTGGGCCGAGGTCGCGCTGGGCGCGATCATCGCGGTCGCGATCCTCGGCTTCATCGCGATCCTGAACGCCTATCAGGTGCCCGAGGGCCGCCTGCGCCGTGAATTCGAGGCGCGCGGCGAGGTCATGCCCGAAGGCTACACCGAGGCCTACGGTCTGCCCATATCGGTCCTGTTGCTGATCGTCGTTGCCGTGGTGATGACCGTCATCGCACGCAAGACACGGCTGGGGCGCTACATCTTTGCCACGGGCGGCAACCCGCAGGCAGCCGAGCTTTCCGGCATCAATACGCGGCTGCTGACGGTCAAGGTGTTCACCATCATGGGCGTGCTCTGCGCGATCTCGGCCTTGGTGGCGTCAGCCCGGCTGACCAACCATTCGAACGATATCGGCACGCTGGACGAGTTGCGCGTCATCGCTGCCGCCGTCATCGGGGGCACTGCGTTGGCCGGGGGGATCGGCACGATCTATGGCGCGATCCTCGGCGCGCTGATCATGCAGTCGCTGCAGTCGGGGATGGCGATGGTCGGGGTCGATGCGCCCTTGCAGAATATCGTCGTGGGCTCGGTTCTGGTGCTCGCCGTGCTGATCGACATCATCTACCGCCACCGCACAGGGAAGGGATAGCGCCATGACGCCACTCGTGGAAATGCGCAACATCTCGATCGCCTTCGGCGGTGTGCAGGCGGTCGATGACGTGTCGATCGACCTCCATGCGGGCGAGGTGGTGGGGCTTCTGGGCCATAACGGGGCCGGAAAATCGACGCTGATCAAGATCCTTTCCGGCGCCTACAAGGCCGATAGCGGCGAGATCCTGATCGACGGCAAGCGGGTCGAGATCAACTCCCCCCGCGATGCGCGCGCCCACAACATCGAGACCATCCACCAGACGCTTGCGCTGGCCGACAACCTGCCCGCGCCCGCGAACCTGTTTCTGGGTCGCGAATTGCGCACCATGTTCGGATTTCTGGACGACAGCCGCATGGAGTCCGAGACGCGCAAGATCATGGCGCGGCTCAACCCCAACTTCAAGAAAGTGGCCGAGCCGGTCAGCGCGCTCTCGGGCGGGCAGCGCCAGTCGGTGGCCATCGCCCGCGCGGTCTATTTCAACGCGCGCATCCTGATCATGGACGAACCCACCGCCGCGCTTGGCGTGCACGAGACCAAGATGGTCGCCGATCTGATCATGGAACTGAAGGCGCAGGGCTTGGGTATCTTCCTCATCAGCCACGACACGCGCGAGATGATGTCGCTCTGCGACCGTGTGTCGGTCATGAAGAACGGCCAGCTTGTCGGCACCGAACGGGTCGAGGATGTGAGCGAAGACGATATCCTGTCGATGATCATCCTCGGCAAGAAGGCGCCCGAGGCGGTCTGATGTATCTGGGCCTCGATCTTGGAACCTCCGGCCTCAAGGGGTTGGTGATCGACGAAGGCGGCGCCGTGCTGGCCGAGGCGACACAGCCCCTGCGCCTGTCGCGCCCCCGTCCCGGCTGGTCCGAGCAGGACCCGGCCGAGTGGATCGCGGCGACCGAGGGCGTGCTGCGCGCGCTTGGCCGAAAGGTCGATCTGGGCGTGGTGGCGGGGATCGGGCTGTCGGGGCAGATGCATGGCGCGACCGTGCTTGATGCCGCAGACAAGGTGCTGCGGCCCTGCATCCTGTGGAACGACACCCGCGCGCATGTGCAGGCCGCGAAGCTGGATGCCGACCCGCAATTCCGCGCGATCAGTGGCAATATCGTCTTTCCGGGCTTCACCGCGCCGAAAATCGTCTGGATGGCCGAGGAAGAGCCGGACCTGTTTGCGCGGGTCGCCCGCGTGCTGCTGCCCAAGGATTACCTGCGGCTCTGGCTGACCGGCGGCCATGTCGCCGAAATGTCGGATGCGGCCGGGACAAGCTGGCTCGATACCGGCGCGCGCGACTGGTCGGATGACCTGCTGACCGCGACCGGGCTGGGCCGCGACCAGATGCCCGCGCTGGTCGAGGGGGCGGCGCCTTCGGGCGAGCTGCGCGCGGCACTGGCGCAGGAATTCGGGCTGCGCGCAGGCATTCCGGTCGCGGGCGGCGCGGGCGACAATGCGGCAACCGCCATCGGCCTGGGCATCGCGCGCGGCGGGCAGGGGTTCGTGAGCCTCGGCACCTCGGGCGTGCTGTTTGCCGCGACCGATGGCTACGCGCCCGCGCCCGAGACGGCCGTGCACAGCTTCTGCCACGCGCTGCCCGACACGTGGCACCAGATGGGGGTGATCCTCGCAGCCACGGATGCACTCAACTGGTTCGCGGGGCTCGCGGGCACCGACCCGGCCGAGCTGACCGGCAACCTCGGCGCGCTGCGCGCCCCGGGGCGCGCGCTTTTCCTGCCCTATCTGGGCGGCGAGCGCACGCCGCTGAATGACGCCACCATCCGCGCGGCGTTTCTGGGGCTCGAACACGCCACCGACCGCGATGCCGCAATCCGCGCGGTGCTCGAAGGTGTCGTCTTTGCCCTGCGCGACTGCCGCGACGCGCTTGCGGCAACCGGCACGCAGCTTGAAACGCTGATCGCCGCTGGCGGGGGCGCGCGGTCCGACTACTGGCTTTCCGCCCTCGCCACGGCGCTCGACCAGCCCATCCTCGTGCCGCAGGCGGGGGAATATGGCGCGGCACTGGGGGCCGCGCGACTGGGCCGCATGGCCGCGACAGGTGAGGGCCAGGACGCGATGCCCCTGCCCCCCATCGCCCGCGAGATCGCCCCCGACCCCGCCCTGACCGACGCTTTCAGCGCCGCGCATACCCGCTACCGGGCCGCACAATCAGCCATCAAGGAACTGACATGACAGAGTTTTTCGCAGACATCCCGAAACTCGCCTATCAGGGTGCGGATGCGACAGACGCGTTCGCCTTTCGCCATTACAACCCCGACGAGATGGTGCTGGGGCGGCGGATGGAAGACCATCTGCGCTTTGCAGTCTGCTACTGGCACAGCTTCGCCTGGCCCGGCGGCGACCCGTTCGGCGGCCAGACCTTCCAGCGCCCCTGGTTCGGCGACACGATGGACCACGCGCGCCTCAAGGCCGACACGGCATTCGAGATGTTCCGCATCCTCGGCGTGCCGTTCTTCTGCTTCCACGACGCCGATGTCCGCCCCGAAGGTGCGAGCTTCGCCGAGACGACGCGCAATCTGGAGGAGATCACCGAGTATTTCGCTGCCAAGATGGAAGAGAGCGGGCCGAAGCTGCTGTGGGGCACGGCCAATCTGTTCAGCAACCGCCGCTACATGGCCGGCGCGGCCACCAATCCCGACCCCGACATCTTCGCCTATGCCGCTGCCACGGTGAAGACATGCATGGATGCCACCCACAGGCTTGGCGGCGCGAATTACGTCCTCTGGGGCGGGCGCGAAGGCTATGAGACGTTGCTCAACACTGATCTGACCCGCGAGATGGAGCAGATGGGCCGCTTCCTGTCGATGGTGGTCGACTACAAGCACAAGATCGGCTTCAAGGGCACGATCCTGGTCGAGCCGAAGCCGCAGGAACCGACCAAGCACCAGTATGATTACGATGTCGCCACCTGCTACGGCTTCCTGCAGCGCTTCGGGCTGGAGAAGGAGGTCAAGCTGAACATCGAGCAGGGCCATGCCATCCTTGCGGGCCACAGCTTCGAGCATGAACTGGCGCTTGCGGCGAGCCTGGGCGTGCTGGGCTCGATCGACATGAACCGCAATGACTATCAATGCGGCTGGGACACCGACCACTTCCCCAACAACGTGCCCGAAGTGGCGCTGGCCTATTACGAGGTGCTGCGCGCGGGCGGGTTCACCACGGGCGGCACCAATTTCGACGCCAAACTGCGCCGCCAGTCGCTCGACGCGGAGGATCTGATCCTCGCTCACGCGGGCGCGATGGATGTCTGCGCGCGCGGGCTGAAGGCCGCAGCCGCAATGCTCGAGGATGGCAAGCTCGAGGCCGCCCGCGCCGCGCGCTATGCGGGCTGGGATCGCCCCGAGGTGCAGGCGATGCTCGGCAGCGATCTGGAGAGCGTCGCCGCCGATGTGCTGGCGCGCGGGCTGGACCCGCAGCCGGTTTCCGGGCGGCAGGAGCGGCTCGAAAACCTCGTCAACCGCTTCGTCTGACGCAGTTCGGCCCAATCGCCGGAACCGCCTTGGGTTTCGGAGAAGGCAAAGCCCCCAGAGGATGTCCCCGCCGAAGAAATCCGCCCACCCCGAAGTGGGCGGCCGAGGTTCGCGAGAAGACATGGCCGGAAGTGGGTGATGGCCCTTACAGGCGGCATGTGGTTGCGGTATTCAGGCCCTTTCGGCAAGAAGAAGATCAGCGCAACCGCAGACCCGTGCCCGTGTCAAAGAGGAAGGCGCGGGCCGGGTCGAAGGAAATGCCGACATCCATGTCATCCGTCAGCTCGGACTCGCCATCGGTTGCCACGATCAGGCGCTCGCCCGTGCCCGCATGGAGGTAGGCATAGGAGATACCGCCCAGCTTCTCGATCAGATCGAGCCTGAAACCCTGCCCCTCGGGGTCGATGCGCAGATGCTCGGGGCGGATGCCGAGTTCGACCTTCGTGCCATCGGCGGGCAGGCGGACGTCCAGCGCCGGGGTCTCCGGAAGGGCATCGATCTTCAGCGCGCCCTGGGCGACCTGCCCTTTCAGGAAGTTCATCGCGGGCGAGCCGATGAATCCGGCCACAAAGCGATTGTCCGGGTCGCGATAGAGTTCCAGCGGCTTGCCGACCTGTTCGATCCGGCCGTCGCGCAGCACCACGATCTTGTCGGCCAGCGTCATCGCCTCGACCTGATCGTGGGTCACGTAGATCATCGTCGCGCCGATCTGCTTGTGCAGCGAGGCGATCTCGACGCGCATGTCCACGCGCAACTCGGCATCGAGGTTTGACAGCGGCTCGTCGAACAGGAACACCTCGGGGCCGCGGACGATGGTGCGCCCGATGGCCACGCGCTGGCGCTGCCCGCCCGAGAGCGCCTTGGGCTTGCGGTCCAGAAGCGGCTCCAGTTTCAGGATGCGCGCGGCTTCGGCGACCTTTTCCTTGATCTCGGATTTCGGGTGACCGTTCATCTTCAGCCCGAAGCCCATGTTCTCGGCCACGGTCATGTGCGGGTAAAGCGCATAGGTCTGGAACACCATGGCCACGCCGCGCTGCGAGGGGTCGCGCCTTGTCACATCGCGCGGGCCGATGTTGATCTTCCCCGAGGTGGTTTCCTCCAGCCCTGCGACCATGCGCATCAATGTGGACTTGCCGCAGCCAGAGGGGCCGACGAAGACGCAGAACTCGCCATTATCGATCTCGAGGTCGATCCCGTGGATCACCTGGGTTTCGCCGTATTTCTTGATGACATTCGACAGCGTGACGCCGGACATGGTTATCCCCTTCTTGATGCTGCGCGAGGCGTGTTTTCGGTCAGTGTGGCAATGACATCGAGTTCGGTCGGGTCATAGGCGCGCCCATCAGGCCAGAGCAGGTCGTGAAACCAGCGATCGGGCGCCTGCACATGGCCATGGGCCGCCTGCAACTCCATCGGCCATGGCTGGTCCGTCTGCGTGCGGCCCTTCACCAGCCCCCAATTGAAGGCGCCGACCTTGCGCGACCGATAGAAGGGAAGCTGATCCGTGATGCGGCTGTCGATGGTCCGTGCCATCCATTCGGTGATCAGGATCGGGCGGCCATGGGCTTCAAGCTGCGCCACATAGCGCCGCGCATGGTCCAGATCGCAATAGGCGTGGAAGCTGATGATGTCCGACAGTGCCAGCGCTTGCCGGTCGATCGGATCGTCGAAGGCGGGCGCGTCCTGCCCCAGCTTGGGGGTGCGCCAAGCCGCGACCGTCAGCGGCTGATGCGGTGCGATTTCGCGTGCCCAGTCGAAGCTTGCTTCCATCAGCGCCTTGCTGTGCGCCGTGAGCGCGGGCGCATATTCGCGGTAGCCGCCTTTGGCTGCAAAGATCATCCGGTTGCCCGGCTCGTTGTAGAGGTCCCATGCCAGAATGCGCGGGTCATCGCCATGCGCGCGCAGCATGTCTTGCAGATAGGCCTGGAAATCGGGCCAGAGGCTGCGGTCCATCACGGCTGCGCGGCCCGGCGAGGCAACGGCGCGGCTGTTGTGGATGCCGGGGACAGGATCGGGTTGCGGGCCATAGACCGGCTCGGCCCCGCCAAAGCCGCAATCATCGAACAGGACGGGCATGACCGACAGTCCAAGCTCTGCGGCCGTCTGCAGGAACCAGTCGAACCGCGCCATGATCCCGTCGCGGTCATGCGCCCAGACCAGATAGTGCACATTGGTGCGGACCGCGTTCATCCCGATCCCGGCGGCCCAGCCGAGCTCGCGGGCGATGGTTTCGCGGTCGAAACTCTCGTCCCGCCACATCTCCAGGAAGTTCACGGCGCTGGATGGCAGGAAGTTGCAGCCCACGGGCCAGGGCTGCGCCTGCCACCAGGCGTTGGCCTGTTCCGTCGTCCAGCGCAGGCGGGGGGCGAGGGTCATGGTGGAGTGTCCGGGGCGGATGGGCGTGTCTTGCGGCCCGCGCAATGGCGCGCGGGCCGCAGGGCGTCATCAACGGTCGAGCAGGTCCTGCACATCCGACTGCGCATCGGCAAGCGCAGCATCGACCGATTTGCCGGTCAGCCAGATCGCCTGCAACTCGCGGTTCAGCGCGTCCTGGATCGCGCCGTAGCGGACCGAGGGCGGCGTGTCGCGCGCGATATCCGCCGTGCCGGTGTATTCCTCGCGGTGCGGCAGCGCGGCGTATTCCGCGCTTTCCAGAACCGATGTGCGCACGGCCATGTGCCCGGTCCGCGCCCAGTCGAGATTGTGGTCGTTGATGAAGGCCAGCACCTGCAGCGCAGTGGCATAGGTGTCGGGGTCATTCGCCTTCACCGGCGAGGGGATCGCCCACATGTGGCTGTCAGCCCAGGTCGCGCCCTCGTCAAAGAGGGTAGGGAAATCGGCCACGAAATAGCTGTTCAGCCCCTCGTCGTCCCGCGCGGCCTCGGCGGCGTAGAAATCGACCACCCATGTGCCGTTGACCAGCACCGCCGCCTCGCCGTTCAGGAACGCCTGCTGGCTGTCGGCGTAGTTGAGCTGCGGGTTGGACAGCCCCGCATCGAAAAGCTGCGTGATGGCGCTGATCGCGTTGCGCGTCTCTTCGGTGTCGATGGTTGCGGTGTCGCCCTCGAAGATGTTCGCGCCCTGCTGCCAGATGAGCGCCAGCGCCACCCGCACTCCGATGGGGAACTCCGCGAAATCGGCGGCAAGGTAATCCTGCCCGGTCGCCTCCTGCACCATGCGGGCGTGTTCAAGCATCTCCTCGGGCGACGAGGGCAGGATCGGTGCGCCATCCTCGACCAGCCCGGCGGCTTCCATCAAATCCATGTTCACGTGCCAGAGATTGGCGTGGATATCCATCGGCACGCCGACGATGCGCTCGTTATAGGTGACGGCTTCGAGCGCGGCAGGCTCCCAGTCGGACGGGTCGATGCCCGCGCCTTCCAGATCATCGGTCAGATCGGCGAGCGCGCCGATATTGGCGAATTCCGGCACCCGGTGGCGGTGCATCACATGCACATTGGGCGGCGTGCCCCCGGCATAGGCCGCGACAATCTGGTCGTAGTAGTTGCCCCAGTCGGTGGGCAGCGTGTTGATCGACAGCCCGTCGATTTCGGCATCGGCGGCGTTGATGATCGACTGAATGATGCAGGCCTCGCCGACCGAGGCCGAGGTATCCGTGCCCGCATCCTCGCAATCGCCGAAGAAACGGCCCAGTGTCACCTCCTGCGCCACGGCGCTTGTGGCCAGAAGTGTCAGCGCTGTGGCGCCAAGGATCACATGTTTCATCCGGTTTCCTCCCTTGGATGCTTGCAGTTGGCTCAGCCCTTGGTGCCGCCCGCCGTCATGGCGCGCACCACGTAGCGCTGGAAGATCAGGAACAGCACCACCACCGGCAGCGAGGCGACGACGCCCGAAGCCATGACCCGGCCCAGCCCCTCGGCCTGCGCGAAATTCGCCTGGATCGAGGCCAGCCCCAGCGTGATGGTGAAATACTCGCGCTGCTGCGCCGAGACGAGCGGCCAGAGATAGTCGTTCCAGGCATAGAGAAAGGTCAGGATCGCCAGCGTCATCATGGCAGGACGCGCCAGCGGCAGCATCACGTACCAGAAGATCTGCAGCCAGCCCACGCCGTCGATCCGCGCGGCCTCCTCGATATCCTTGGGGATGGCCTTGAAGAACTGCAGCATCAGGAACACCCCGATGGGCACGGCCACGCGCGGCATGATCAGCGCGTGATGACTGTTGTGCCAGCCCCAGTCGGCGAACATGGTGTAGAGCGGGATGAACACCGCCTGCTCGGGCACCATCAGCCCCATCAGGCACAGGATGATGATCGGCGTCTTGAGCGGAAATTCCAGCCGCGCCAGTGCGTAGCCCGCGGTGGTGGACACCGCCAGCACCGCCAGCGTCATGCCGACCGAGACGATCAGCGAGTTCAGGAACCACATCGGCACCTGCCCGAAGCGGAACAGCGCGATGTAGTTGTCCGGGGTGAAGGGAATCGGGATCAGCCCCAGCGCCGTGCTGGAGGTGGTGCGCGCCAGCAGCTCGTTGGGCTGGAAGGACAGCGACACCATCCAGACCGTCGGAACCAGCCAGATGAAGGCCGGGACGGACAGCCCGAAGATCAGCCAGTAATACGAGCGGTTCATTGGTCCTTCTCCCGTCCCAGCACGAATTGCAGGATGGAAAAGCCACCCATGATGACGAACAGGAACACCGCCATGGCCGAGGCGCGGCCCAACTCGCTGTCTCGGAATGCCGTCTGATAGATGTATCGGACCAGAACCTGCGTGGTGTCATTCGGCCCGCCATTGGTCATCAGGTGTGACTGCCCGAAGACCTGGAAATGCAGGATGATCTGCAGGACCACGACCAGTGTGATGGTGCGCTTGAGATTGGGCAGGGTGATGTACCAGAACGCCTTGGCCCCGGTGGCATTGTCCAGCGCACCGGCCTCGTAGAGGTCCTTCGAGATGTCCTGGATCCCGGCCAGGAACAGGATCATGGCGATGCCCAGCGACCACCAGATCGTCGCGATCACGATGGAGGCCATGGCAAACCCTTCGGCGGTCAGCCAGACAATGGGCGAGCCGCCGAACAACTGGGTGAGGTTGGCGATCAGCCCCTGACGGGGCGAGAACATGATCTGCCAGATCAGCGTGACCACCGTGACCGACAGCACCTGGCTGAGGAAGAACAGCGTGCGCAGCACCGCTTTCGCGCGGGTCTCGCCATCCAGAGCGGCCGCGAGCAGCATGGCGGTGATCGTCACCCCCGGCACCGCCAGCCCGACGAACAGGATCGTGTTGCCGACCGTGGGCCAGAAGCGCCGATCATACCAGCGCCCGCCCTCGCCCGGGTGGAACCCCGGCAGCACGAACAGCAGCAGCGCGGCGCCCCCCATGGCCAGCGCCGTCACCTTGCCCGCGCGCCCGGTGCGATAAAGCCAGGCACTGGCTACAGCCCCGGCCAGCCCGATGAACTGGAACGCAGGGCTGGCCCAGGCCCCCCAGGTGATGTTCGACCCCCACATCACCCGCTCATAGTTGCTCAGACCGACATAAGCCTTCGCATCCGGGTTGAAGGCAACGGCCATCAGGTTCCAGTCGTGCAGGCTGATCCAGACGCCCTTGAAGAACGGGTAGACCAGAAACACGGCATAGATCGTCAGGAACGGCAGCAACAGGATTGCCGCCGCCTGACCCTGCGAAAGCACAAGGCGGGCGCCTTGGTGTTGTGGCATTTGGCGTCTCCTCCCAGAGCACGCGCTGTGGCGTGCACGCCAATTTCGGTATGCTAAAAATAATTAGCAAACTTTATTACCCTGCGTCAACCTGTAATATGCGCCCATGTCAGAGCCTGAGCCTCCGCAAGTGCCTGCCCGCGTCACGATGAAGGATGTCGCCGCCCGCGCGGGCGTATCGCAATCGACCGTGTCCTTTGTGTTGAATGGCATGGAGGGTATGCGAATCGGCGCCGAGACCCGGCAGCGCGTCCTGGATGCGGTCGCGGCTCTCGGCTATCGCCCGCGCGCCGCCGGGCGGCCGCCCAACGCGCTGAGCAAGCGGGTCATCGGCTTCCTGCTGGACGAGATCGCGACCAGCCCCTTTGCCGCAATTTCCATTGACGGGGCGCAGGAAACGGCCCGCAAGCATGATGCGCTGCTGGAAATCGTCATGACCGGCGGCGACCCGGCCTATGAGACCGCGACCTTGCGCAAATGGGCGGCGGACGGGGTGCAGGGGGTGATCTATGGCTCGATCCTGACGCGCGAGATCACGCCGCCCGATGGCCTCAGCCGACATCGGGCGGTGCTGCTCAACTGCTACGACGCGACAGGCCGCTTCCCCTCTGTCGTCCCGGCCGAGCGGCGCGGGGGCGAGGCTGCGACCAAGGCGCTGCTTGCCGAGGGTCATCACCGGATCGCCTTCATCTCGGGCGAGAGCTGGATGGATGCGTCCTGCCAGCGGCAGGAGGGGTTCGAACGCGCGATGCACGAGGCCGGGGTCACGATCGACCCGGTGCTGGTGCGTGAGGGGAATTTCCTGCCCAGCGGCGGGCGCGCTGCAACGCTGGAACTGATGCAGGGGCAGACACGTCCGGATGCGATCTTTTGCGCGAACGACCTGATGGCCGTGGGCTGCTACGAGGCGCTCAAGGAACTGGGCGAACGGCCCGGCGAGACCGTTGCCGTCATGGGCTATGACGATCAGGAAATCGCACAACACCTGTCGCCCGCGCTGTCGACGGTGCTGCTGCCGCATCGGGAAATGGGGCAATGGTGCTGCGAGGTGCTGCTGCGCGAGGGCTCGGCGCCACCGGCGCAGGAACGGATGCAATGCCCGGTCGTCCTGCGCGGGTCGCATCTGCGCAGGGTCGATCCGGGTAGGGTCGCGGACGCTTGAAGCCAATCAGGGGCCATCACCAGCTTTCGGCGATATCCCGAAGCGACAACCTGCCGAAGGGCATCCCGAAACGGGCATGGTACGGCGCCATCACCGGGTCCCTGATGGCGGCCCGCTTGCCGGCCATGCCAGCTTCAGGCCACCGGTTCGCGTGCCTGCATCCGGTCATCTTGTGTCAGCAGATGGCACGCCGCCTGTCCGCTGGTTGTTGTCATGGGCGCCGGGACCACCTGTCGGCAGATGTCCATGACATGGGGGCAGCGGGGATGAAATGCGCAGCCCGGAGGCGGGTTGATCGGATTGGGGATCTCGCCGGTGACGGGTGTCCGCCTGCGCCCTGACAGCGCCAGATCCGGCACCGCATCAAGCAGCATCCGCGTATAGGGGTGCTGCGGTTCGACAAACAGTTGCTTGGCATCAGCGATTTCGACCAACCGGCCAAGGTAAAGCACGCCGATTCGGTTCGACATGTGCCGCACCACGCTCAGGTCATGGCTGATCAGCAGATAGGTCAGGCCGAACTCGTCCTGCAGGTCGCGCATCAGGTTGAGGATCTGCGCCTGCACCGAAACATCAAGCGCCGAGGTGGGTTCGTCACAGACGATGAACTCGGGACGTGAGGACAAGGCGCGCGCGATCGCGATCCGCTGACGCTGACCGCCCGAGAACTCGTGCGGGAACTTGGCGGCATCGGCGGCGGAAAGGCCGACAACTTCCAGAAGGCGCCCGACTTCCTGTCGCACGGCCGCGCCCGTCAACAAACCGAATGTGTGGATCGGTTCGGCGATGATGTCGCCCACGCGCCAGCGCGGGTTGAGGCTGGCAAACGGGTCCTGAAAGATCATCTGGAACCGGCGGCGCAGCTTGCGCATCGCGGCGCCCGAGTTGAAATCCATCGCCTGCCCGTCAAACCGGATCTCGCCGGCCGAGGGCTCCAGCAACCCCACGATCATCTTGGCGATGGTCGATTTCCCCGATCCGGATTCGCCCACCAGGGCGAAGGTCTCGCCCTTGCGGATCTCGAAGCTGACATCGTCATTGGCGGTCAGGAACTGCCTGTCCTCGCGCTCGATGACCCGGTTGAGCCAGGGTTTGGACACATCGAACCGGCGCGTCAGGCCCTTGACCGAAAGCAGGACGTCAGCCATCGGCGGCCTCCATGGCGGTGTCGTAGAGCCAGCAGGATACCTGCCGCCCGCCCGGTCGCGCGGCAAGCTCGGGGCGATCGATCCGGCAGCGGTCCATGACGCGGGTGCAGCGCGGGTTGAAGGCGCAGCCTGTCGGAATGGCGTTCAGGCGCGGCATTGCGCCGGGGATCTGGGTCAGCCGGTCCGCCGTCTGGGTCAGGGTCGGGATCGACCCCATCAAACCGACGGTGTATGGGTGTTCGGCGGCCTGGATCACGTCGCGCACCGGGCCGATTTCGGCCAGCCGCCCGGCGTAGAGCACCGCAACCCGGTCCGCCGTTTCCGCGATGACCCCCATGTCATGGGTGATCAGCATGACCGAGGCGCCGCGCTCGGCGCAGATTTCCTTGAGCACATCGATGATCTGCGCCTGCACTGACACATCGAGCGCGGTGGTGGGTTCGTCGGCGATCACCAGTTCGGGCTCGGCCGCCAAGGCCAGCGCGATCACCACGCGCTGCCGCATGCCGCCCGAGAAATGGTGCGGATAATCGTCGATCCGCCGCGATGCCGCCGGGATGCCGACCCGGTCCAGAAGCGCTATGGCCCGTTTGCGCGCCTCTTTCTCGGACACGTCGATATGCGTGCGGATGGTTTCGGTCAGTTGCTCCGCCACGGTGTAGAGCGGGTTGAGGCTGGTGAGCGGGTCCTGAAAGACCATGCCGATCCGGCGCCCCCGGATGCGGCGCATCTTCTCGCGGGCCAGGTTGTCGATGCGCTCGCCGCGCAGCCATATCTCGCCGCCCGCAATGCGGCCCGGCGGCTCCAGAAGGCCGATGATGGCCGCCCCGGTCAGCGACTTGCCCGCGCCGGATTCGCCCACCATGCCCAGAACCTCGCCCTCGGCGATGTCGAACGAGACCTTGTCCAGTGCCCGCAGGACACCGCGGCGGGTGGGGAATTCCACAACCAGATCGCGGACGGAAAGCAGCGGTTCGGGCATCAGCGCAGCCTCGGGTTCAGGGCATCGCGCAGCCAGTCGCCCAGCAGGTTGACCGACAACGCCAGCGCCAGCAGTGTCAGAGACGGAAACAGCAGGATCCACCACTCGCCCGAAAACAGGAACCCCTGACCGATGCGGATCAGCGTGCCGAGCGAGGGCTGCGTGGGCGGCACGCCGACGCCAAGGAAGCTGAGCGTCGCCTCGGCGATGATGGCCAGCGCCAGACCGATGGTCGCGATCACCAGCACCGGCCCCATCACGTTGGGCAGGATGTGGCGCACGAGGATCTTGGTCGGATGCGCACCGATCACGCGGGCGGCCTGCACATATTCCTTGCTCTTTTCCACCATCGTCGCCCCGCGCACCACGCGGGCATACTGCACCCAGTCCGACAGGCCGATGGCCACGATCAGCACCCAGATTGCCATTGCCTCGCGATAGGCGGGCGGGATGAAACCGCGCGCCACTCCGAAGATCAGCAGTGCGAGCAGGATCGAGGGGAAGGTCAGCTGCACATCCGCGACCCGCATCAGCAGGCTGTCCAGCCAGCCGCCGCGATAGCCCGCGATCAGCCCCAGCGTGATGCCCAGCACCATCGCGAACAGAACCGCCATGAAGCCCACGAACAGCGAAATGCGCGCGCCATAAAGGATGGTCGAGAACACGTCGCGGCCCTGATTGTCGGTGCCCAGCCAGTAGACATTGCCGGTGAACGCATTGGGTTCCATCGGCGGGGTGAAGCCGTCCATCAGGTTCAGCGTGCCCGGGTCGAACGGGTCGTGGGGCGCGAGCCAGGGGGCAAACACCGCCGCCAGAATGATGATCAACGAGACAAGTGCGGCGATGATCGCCAGCGGCGAGCGGCGGAAAGACCAGGCGATATCGCTGTCCCAGGCGCGGACGAGGGCATTGGGGCGGTCTTCGGGTGTAGAATCGGTCATGCCTGCCTCCTCAGTGCCGGGCGTTGGCGCGATCCACGCGCAGGCGCGGGTCCACGGCGTAATAGAGCAGATCGACCACCAGATTGATAACCACGAAGACCAATGCGATCAGCATCAGATACGCGGCCATCACCGGCACATCGACGAATTGCACCGACCGGATGAACAACGCGCCGACACCGGGCCACTGGAACACGGTTTCGGTGATTATCGAGAACGCGATGATCGACCCCATCTGCAACCCGGTGATGGTGATCACCGGCACCAGCGTGTTCTTGAGCGCATGGCCGAAATGCACCGCGCGGTTCGACAGCCCGCGCGCGCGCGCGAACTTGATGTAGTCGGTGCGCAGGACCTCCAGCATCTCGGCCCGCACCAGCCGCATGATCAGCGTCATCTGATAGAGCCCCAGCGTGATCGCGGGCAGGATGAGCGAGGCGCGTCCGGATTCGGTCAGAAGCCCCGTGCGCCACCAGTCGCCGATATAGACCGTGTCCCCGCGCCCGAAACTCGGCAGCCATTGCAGCTCGACCGCGAAGACCCAGATCAACAGCACCCCGATCAGGAAGGTGGGCAGCGAGACGCCGATCAGCGAGATTGTCATGATCGACCCGGACAGCCAGTTGCCGCGCCGGAGCGCCGTGTAGACCCCGAACCCCACGCCAAACAGGAATGCCAGAATGCCCGACACCAGGGCCAGTTCCAGCGTGGCGGGCAGGCGGGACAGGATCAGTTCCATCACCGGCTGCTGCAAGCGGTAGGAGATGCCGAAATCGCCCGTGGCCGCGCGGGCGACGAAACTCCAGAATTGCACGATGAAGGGATCATTCAGGCCCAGAGCCTCGCGCAGTTCGGCGCGTTCGGCCAGGGTCGTTTCCTGACCTACCATCGAGGCGATCGGATCGCCGACAAAGCGAAAGAGCGAAAATGCGACCAATGCCACCGTCAGCATCACGATGACCGATTGCACCAGCCGACGCAGGATGAAGGCGATCATGTCGGACCTCGGGCAAGGGCTTGGGTCAGCACGGCTGCCCCAAAACGCAAGAGCCCGCGCGGGCTATCCCGCGCGGGCCGGTTGGTCAAGCCGGGCTCAGTCGAACGTGACCGTGGTCATCCGCGGCTGGTTTTCCGGGTGCACGTCCAGATTGATGTCATCGCGCATGGCATAGGCCAGCACCTGGTTGTGCACGTTCAGGAAGATGCGCTCTTCCATCACCTCGTCCCAGATCTCGGCGATCAGGGCGTCGCGCTCTTCCAGGTCGGTCATCGTGGCCAGCGCCTCGATCTTGGCGTCCAGTTCCGGGTTCGAATAGCGCGACCCGTTGAACGCGCCGTAGCTGCCTTCGCGGCTATGGACCAGGAAATCGAACACATACTGGCTGTCAAAGGTCGGAACCCCCCAGCCCAGCAGGTAGAAATCGGTCTCCCAGTTCTCGATCAGCGGGAAGTGCAGCGAGCGGGTCTGTGCGTTCAGATCGACACTGACGCCGATCCGCGCCAGCATGCCCACCAGCGCCTGGCAGATGGCTTCGTCATTCAGGTAACGGTCATTGGGGCAGTCGAGCTGCACCGAAAAACCGTCCCCATACCCTGCCTCGGCCATGAGTTCCTGCGCGCGGGCCAGATCCGGGTCGCCGAAGGCGTGCATTTCCTCGGTCCAGCCGTTGACGAAGGGCGGCAGCGGAGCGGCCGAAGGCTGGCTTTCGCCGCGCATCACCACCTGCTGGATGGCGTTGCGGTCGATCACAAGCGACATCGCCTCGCGCACTTCCGGACTGGCGAAGGGGTTGCCTTCGGCATTGGACGAGGCCAGCGAGTCCGATGCCATGTCGTAGCTGAAGAAGATGTTGCGGTTTTCCGGGCCGCGCACCACGCGGATGCCGTCGGTCTGCTCCAGCCGTGCGATATCCTGCACCGGCACATCCTGCACGATGTCCACTTCGCCCGACAGCAGGGCAGCAACGCGGGTCGCAGCCTCGGAAATCGGGGTATAGATGATCTCGGTCACTTCGGGCGCAGCGTCCCAGTGATCTTCGAACACCTGCAGCACGGTGCGCACTTCGGGGTCTCGCTCGACCAGCATGTAGGGGCCGGTGCCATTGGTGTTGCGCACCGAATAGGCTTCTTCGCCGGCGGCAAAGTTGGGCGCGGTTTCGACGCCATTCGCTTCGGCCCAGGCCTTGGACATGATGAAGGTGTTGGTCAGGTTCTGCACGTAAAGCGGCGCCGGGCCGGACATGCGGACATGGACCGTGGTGTCGTCCACGGCGGTCACTTCCTCGACCGCGGCATGCAGCGCAGCCATGCCCGAAGGCGTCGTGCGCGCGCGGTCGAGCGAGAAGACCACATCCTCGACCGTCATGTCGCTGCCATCGTGGAACTTCACGCCCTCGCGGATGGTGAAGACCCAGACGGTTTCATCATCGTCGCTGATGCCCCAATCGGTGGCAAGGCGCGGCGTCAGCGCACCATCGACAGCTCGGCCTACCAGCGTCTCGTAGATGTGGTGGTTGAGCGTATGGGTTGGCCCTTCGTTCTGGCTGTGCGGGTCCATCGTCAGCGCGTCGCCCACCCGCGCCCAGCGCAAGGTCTCGGCATCGACGGCGACGGTGGTGAGCATCAAGGCGGCCGCAGCGGTGCTCATGACGAGCCCGGTGCGTGCGGAACGCAGGAGGCGTTTCGTTGTCATTCTGTATCTCCCTTGTCTGGATTGCTTCCGGTTCGGCCTGCGTGGGGCCGACGCGAAACTGACCAAGTGTTCCGGGCTTTCAACGGTGAAGTCAAGGGATGGGCCGCGCGCTCCGGCGCACGATATCGTCGGCCCACACCCGGCCCCTGGCCAGTTCGATCCGGACCGCTGCGCCCAGCGCAACGGCGCGCCTTTACTTGGCGGCAACCCCTTCCATCAGCCGCAGCCCGAACGGCTGGGTCGCGCCATTCAGGACGCCCGAGACCGCAACGCCGCTGTCCGGTCCGACAATGACCTTCAGCCCGTCAGGGCAGGTCATGCTGACCCGCGCCTCCGGTCCGGTCCGAAGGTTCGCATTGCGCCCGAGACCGAGGCCGGGCGCGGCGTCATGCCTTCCGGCGCCGCCAGCCCGTCGCCAGCACTGCGCAGCCTCGGGTGCGTCGGTTCGCGTCAGTCTGTGGCCGATGGCGCAATTGTGCCCTGCACCCGGCCATGTCGAAATAAGCTACGAACGCCAGCGCGAATGGAGCCGTCAGATGAGGGATCGCGTCCACCCGCCCGACATCCCGGACCGCGATGTCTATGAGGTCCGCGACCCCGAATGGATCGACATGCCCGACGGCACCCGTCTTGCCGCGCGCATCTGGCTGCCGCGCGATGCCGCGGTGCGGCCCGTTCCGGCGATCCTCGAATATCTGCCGTATCGGCGGCGCGATGGCACGCTGGCGCGCGACGAGCTGCATCACGCCTGGTTTGCCCGCAACGGCTATGCCGGGGTGCGCGTGGATATTCGGGGGAATGGCGATTCCGAAGGCGTCATGGAGGACGAATACTCCGAGGCGGAACTCGATGACGGCGTCGCAATCATCGAATGGCTGGCGCGCCAGCCGTGGTGTTCGGGCGCGGTGGGGATGATCGGGATTTCCTGGGGCGGGTTCAACGGGCTGCAACTTGCTGCCCGCGCGCCCGAGGCGCTGAAGGCCGCGGTGACCATCTGCTATACCGACGACCGCTACGCCGACGACATTCACTACATGGGCGGCTGCCTGCTGACCGAAAACATCGGTTGGTCGGCGCAGATGCTGGCCTATTCCTCGCGCCCGCCGGACCCCGAGGTGGTGGGCGCGGGCTGGCGCGAGATGTGGCGCGCGCGGCTGGAGCGGCAGCCGCTGCTGCTGGAAACCTGGCTGCGCCACCAGCGCCGCGATGCCTATTGGCGCCGCGGCTCGGTCTGCGAGGATTGGGGCGCGGTCCGTGCGGCGATCCTTGCGGTGGGCGGCTGGGCCGATGCCTATTCCAACGCGGTGCCGCGCACGCTGGCGGGCTCGCCGGCGCCGGTGAAAGGGATCGTCGGCCCTTGGGCGCACAAGTATCCCAATGTTGCCTACCCCGAGCCGCGCATCGGGTTTCTGGCCGAGTGCCGCCAGTGGTTCGACCGCTGGCTCAAGGGCGCCGACAACGGGGCCGAGGCGCTGCCCGCGTATCGTGCCTTTGTCATGGACTCGATGCAGCCGGCGCGGCGCATCGACCACAGACCCGGGCGCTGGGTGGCCGAGCCGGAATGGCCGTCGCCCCGGATCAAGCCTTGGCGGCTGGCGGTGTCGGGCAACGGGCTGGGTGCGCAGGGTGGCGGCGACCCGATTGCCGTTCGCGGGCCGCAGACGCTGGGCGCGGCGGGGCAGCGCTTCTGCCCGGGGTTGCGCGATCTCTACGAGATGGCCGCCGACCAGACGCCGGACGATGCTGCGGCCACCAGCCTCGATAGCGCCTCGCTGACGGAGGATGTGGATATCCTTGGCGCCGCCGAACTGCGGCTGAGGGTGACGCCCGATGCGCCCACAGGCTTTGTCGTCGCGCGGCTGTGCGACTTGCGCCCGGACGGGACCAGCACCTTCATCACCATGGGCGTGCTGAACCTCACGCATCGCAACGGGCATGACCGGGTGGAGCCGATGACCCCCGGCGGGCCGGTCGAGGTGACCGTGCCGCTCAACGACATCGCCTACCGCTTGCCCGCCGGGCATCGGCTGCGGCTGTCGCTGTCCACGAGCTACTGGCCGATGCTGTGGCCTGCGACCGCGCCGCTGGGGCTGCAGGTCGATCCGGCGGCAAGCGTGCTCAGCGTGCCGCTGCGCCCGGCGCTGGACGCGTCCGAACCGCACTTCGGCCCGCCCGAGGATCTGCGCGAGGGCGCGTCCGAAACCCTGCGGCCAGAAACTTCGGAGCGCCGCGAGGAGGTGCTGGCCGACGGCACCCGGCGGCTGTCCATCGTTACCGATGGCGGGCGCGAGCGGCACCGCTCCACCGGAATGGAATCGGGGCGGCGGATCGAGGAAACCTGGGACCTCCACCCTGACGATCCGCTCTCGGCGCGTATGGAGACGCGCTGGAGCTACGAGATCGGCCGCGGCGACTGGCAGACGCGCACCGACTCGCGCGCGCAGGTGACCTGCGATGCAACGCATTTCCACCTCCGGGCAGAGTTGCGCACCTTTGAGGGTGGCCGCCCCTTCGTGACCCGTGAGTGGGCACTGAAGATCCCGCGCGACGGGGTGTGAACGGGCCGCAATGGCGGCCCGCCGGGCGGCATTCCGCAAGTGCGCCGCTCCGCGCCACGCGAACCGGTCACCAAAACGTCATGACGCAAACTGACGCGGTATTGCCTTGCGTCTTACCAGTGCGGCGCTAGGCTGGTCGCGTCATGACCCAATCCAACCTCGCCCGTAATCTGCGCCTCTTGTGCAGCTATGCGCCGTCGATTTCGGCGGTGTGCCGCGGAGTCGGGATCAACCGGCAGCAATTCACCAAGTATCTCAACGGCGCCTCGCGGCCTTCGGCGCGCAACATGCGCCGCATCTGCGACCATTTCGGCGTCGAGGAGGACGAGCTTCTCGCCCCGCATGGCCGTTTCGCCGAGATGATCGCGCTGCGCCCGCGGGCGCGCCACCTGATCCGGGCGCTTGGCCCCGCGGCCACGCATATCGACGCCATGTTCACCCGCTCGGCCGAGAACCTCAAACCCTATTGTGGCTACTATTTCTATTACTACTTCACCCCGTCGCGCCCCGGCATGATCCGCCGGTCATTGCTGCGCATCAATGAATACAAGGGCGTCTACTACACGCGGTTGACCGAACGCATCCAGCCTGCGGAAAGCCCGCTGGGGCGGTCGCATATCGCCCGTTACGTGGGCGTGGCTGTGCTGCTGGGGGGGCGGATCTTCATCATCGACCACAATGCGCGCGACCGGCGTTCGGTCTCGCAGACCGTGCTGTTCACCACCCAGTCGGGCGAAGTCGAGTTCCTCACCGGCATGACTCTGGGCGTCCAGGGGCGCACTGCGCGTGCGCCTTTCGCGGCGCGGGTGTTTCTGGAGTTTCTGGGCCGACAGACCGATCTGCACGCGGCCGCGCGCCGCACCGGCATCTTCGACTCCGACAGCGCAGACCTGCCGCGCCACATCGCGCGGATGCTCGCATCGAGCGGCAGCGAGCCGCAGATGCTCACGGCACTGGAATTGCCCATCTGACGCGATGTGACGCAACAGGCGCGCAAACTGCCTGCGCTTCCGGGGCTGCTGCGCAATTGTCTGGTGGCCGCGTGACCCGCACGCTTTCGCGCAAGGAAAAACATACATGACCGGGAGATAGAAGATGCCCAAGACCGCAATTCACCGCGCCTTTCCCGTGCTGAACCGCCGCCAGGTGCTGGCCGGCGCCGCCGGCTTCTCCGCGGCTGCCATGCTGCCCATCAAGGCCTGGGCGCAGGAAGGTCGCCTCAACATCCGCGTCTATACCGAGCCGGACGATTTCGACCCCGTCGATGCCTCGGGCTTCGGCGAGGGGCTGCTCTACGGCGCGATCTACCGCAACCTGATCCAGTATGAGCCGGGCGACGACTGGAGCTATCGCCTGGACCTGGCGGAGTCGATCGAGCAGACCAGCGACACCACCATCGAGTTCACCCTCAAGGAAGGGCAGATGTGGTCCGACGGTTATGGCGAGATCACCGCCGAGGATGTGGCCTTCACCTTCGAGCGCATCCTCGACCCGGAGATGAATTCGCGCATCCTCCCCGATGTCGGCACGCTCAGCCGCGTCGAGGTGACGGGCCGCTATTCGGGGGTGTTCCACTTCGACGAGGCCTTCGCGCCCTTCTGGTGGATTGCGCTGCCCTATCTGGCCGGGACGATCGTTTGCAAGGCGGCCATCGAAGAGGCCGGCGGGCGCATCATCACCGAGGTGCCGCCCACCGTTTCCGGCCCCTACCGCGTGCGCGAGTTGCGCCCCGGCGAGCGCTGGGTGCTGGAGCGGAACGAAGACTACACCGGCGACATCCCGGCCGAGTACGAGCGCCTGGACATCGTCTATATCGGCGACGAGGCCGCCGCCGAGATTGCGCTGGAAGCGGGCGATCTGGACTTCACCGAGGTCAGCCCCGGATCGGTCGCGCGGCTGCAAGGCAACCCGCCCGCGGGCACCGCGATGTCGATGCACCCCTCGCTGTTCTATGTCTGGGTCGGCATGAACATGGAACACCCCAAGTTCCAGGACATCCGGGTGCGGCAGGCGCTGCAATACGCCATCAACGTCAACGCGATCATCGAGGCCGCGTGGTACGGCGTTGCCGAGCCCTCGACCGGGATCATCGCGCCAGGGCTGATCGGCAACCGCCCCGAATCGCTCATCCCGCCGCAGGGCGATCCGCAACGCGCGGCCGAGCTGCTGGCCGAAGCCGGGGTCGAGAACCTGGAGGTCACGCTCAACGTACTTAACGATGTGACCTTCACCACTGCCGCGCAGGTCATGCAGGCGACGATGGCGCAGGCCGGGATCCAGTTGAACATCGAGGTGCACGAATCGGGTTCGTTCTGGACGCTGGGGGTGGAGGCCGATGGCGACCGCTGGCGGGATCTGGAAATGATCATGAACCGGTTCTCGATGCTGCCCGACCCGTCCTATGCCACCGCCTGGTTCGTTACCGAACAGATCGGCGACTGGAACTGGGAGCGATTCTCGGACGAGGAATTCGACCGCCTGCACCGCGAGGCCGGCACCGAAACCGACGCCGCGCGCCGCGACGAGATGTATCGCCGGGCCCAGGACATCATGGAGGAATCGGGCGCCTATCGCTTCATCACCCATGGCGTGACCCCGAACCTGTTCTATGACAGCACCGTGCCGGGGACCCGCCCGGACGGGCTGCCGCTGGCGCAATACTTCCGCCGCGCCTGAGGGCGCGCCAGTCGGTCGAGACCGGCGCGGGTGCTTTGTGCGCCCGCGCCGGTGCAGCCGGGGACACGGAATGATCCAGTACACCCTCCAACGCGTCGCGCTGGCGCTGGGCATCGTCTTCGTTGCGATCTCGGCGCTTTACGGGGTGATGATCGCGCTGCCGGGCGATCCGACCTCGGTGCTGCTGGGACCGCGCGCCACGCCCGAGATGCGAGCCCTGTTCCGCGAGCAGATGGGCCTCGATGATCCGCTGGTGGTGCAGATCCTGAACTTCTGGGGGCGGGTGCTGAGCGGTGATCTGGGTACGGATTTCTTCCGCAACCGTTCGGTGGCGACGGCGGTCATGAACGCACTGCCGCACACCGTCGCGCTGGTGTTCGGGGCGATCTTCTGGTCGGCTACGCTGGGGATCCTGCTGGGCGCCTTCTCGGCGGATCGGCGCAACAGCCTGCTTGACCGTGTCACCGGGGTGATCTCGGTGGCCTTCATCGCCGCGCCGTCCTTTGTGGTGGCGCTTTACAGCCTGCTGCTGTTCGCCGTCACGCTGCGCTGGTTCCCGTCCATCGGCGCGGGCGAACCGGGGGACCTGCTCAGCCGCATCCAGCATCTGGTGTTGCCGTCGCTCGCGATCGGGCTCGCGTGGGTGGGCTATGTGGCACGGATCGTGCGCGCCTCGATGCTCGAGGCGATGGGCGAAAGCTACATCCGCACCGCGCGCGCCTTCGGCCTGCCGCGCCGGCGGGTGGTCTACAACTATGCGCTGCGCGTGGCGATCCTGCCGGCGGTGCAGGTGCTGGGGGTGGGCATCGGGGGGATGCTGTCCAGTGCGGTGTTTGCCGAGATCGTGTTTTCGCGCCCAGGCATCGGCACGCTGATCTATACCTCGGTGTCGGACCGCAACTATCCCGTGGTCATGGGCGCGATGCTGGTGGCCATCGGCTTTTTCGTCACCTGCGCGCTGATCGCCGATCTGATTAACGCAGCCCTCGACCCGCGCCACAGGAAGACGCAATGAGCGGTTTCCGTCACACGCTGATCGGGCGGCTGGCCCGCGACCCGCTGGCGGTGATGGCGATTGTCATCATCGCGGCGCTGGTGGTGATGGCGGTCTTCGCCGACCTCATCGCGCCCTACGACTACACCGCCATGCACATGACCGACCGCTTCGCCCCGCCCTCGGCCGAGTTCTGGCTGGGCACCGACAATCTGGGCCGCGATACCTTCTCGCGGCTGCTGCAGGGCGGGCGCATCGCGCTGACCGTTGGGCTGACGGCGGTGGTCATTTCGGGGCTGATCGGGCTGGTGCTGGGGATGATCGCGGGCTTCGGGCCGCGCTGGCTGGACAATGCGCTCCTGTTCTTCTTCGACACGCTGCGCGCCTATCCCACCATCATCCTTGCGCTGGCGCTGGCCGCGCTGATGCCGCGCGGGCTGACCACGGTGATCGTGGTGGTGGTGATCACCTCGTTCGCGGAATACGGTCGGGTGGTGCGCACGCAGACGCTGTCGCTCAAGCATTCCGAGTTCATCCTGGCCGAGCGCGCGATGGGTGCGTCCTTCGGGCGGATCGTGTTTCACCACATCCTGCCCAATGTGCTGGGGCCGTTCTTCATCCTTGCGGCGATGAACCTGCCGGTGGTGATCACCATCGAGGCGGGAATGAGCTTTCTGGGCGTGGGCGTGCCGCCGGGCACGCCAAGCTGGGGCTCGACGCTCAAGGACGGGTTCGACCACATCCGCCAGACGCCGTGGCTGATCCTCTCGGGGGGGCTGCCGCTGATCCTGGTGACGCTGGGCTTCACCTTCCTGGGCGAGGCACTGCGCGACCAGCTTGACCCCAGGCTCAGGAGCGGGCGATGATGGACACGCAGACCGACACGCTTGCCGTCCGGGACCTTTCGGTGAGCTTCGACACCCGCGCCGGTGCGCTGCAGGCGCTGCGCAAGGTCTCGATCAAGGTTCCCGCGGGCGAGATCGTGGGCGTGGTGGGCGAGTCCGGCTGCGGCAAGTCCACGCTGATCGGCGCGCTGCTGAGCCTCTTGTCCGAGAATGCGCGCGTGGTCGGCGGCGAGGTCCTGCTGGATGGCGAAGACGTCCTGCGCGCCACGCCCCGCCGCCTGCAGGCGATGCGCGGGCGCGAGATGTCGGTGGTGTTCCAGGACCCGATGACCTCGCTCAACCCGGTGCTCTCCGTGGGGCGGCAGATGCGCGACATCCAGTATCGCGAGCGTATCTCCGATGCCGAAAAATCCCGCCGCGCCGCCGCGATGCTGGGCCGGGTCGGCCTGCCGGACCCCGAGGCGAAGCTGCACGCCTATCCGCACGAACTGTCGGGCGGGATGCGCCAGCGCGTGGCCATCGCCATGGCGGCGCTGATGGAGCCGAAGCTCTTGATCGCGGACGAGCCGACGACCGCGCTCGACGCCACGCTCGAGGTGCAGATCATCGAGCTACTGAAGGAAATCCAGCGCGAGATCGGCTGCGCGATCCTGTTCATCTCGCACCATCTGGGCGTGATTGCCGAACTCTGCGACCGGATGGTGGTCATGTATGCGGGCGAGGCGGTCGAGGAGGGCCCGGTTGAAGAGGTCTTTCAGCGCCCGGCGCATCCCTACACCGCCAAGCTGATCGAATGCGACCCCGGGCGGCTGCATGAACGGGTCGAAGCGCTGCCCGCCATCCCCGGCAGTCTGCCCGACCTGACCGACCCGCCCGCAGGCTGCATCTTTCGCGACCGCTGCCACATGGCGACCGAAATCTGCGCCCGCGAAGCGCCGCCCCGTGTGGCGGTAACGCCAGGGCGCTGGTCGGCCTGTCACCATGCAAAGGCGGTGAGCGCATGACGACCGAGGCGCTTCTGGAACTCAAGGATGTCACCGTGGAGTTTCCCGGCGTGCGCGGGTTGCGCGCCCTGACCGCCCCGCCCGAGGCTCGCCACGTGCAGGCGGTCAGCGGCATCTCGCTAACCGTCGAGCGCGGCGAGACGCTGGCGCTGGTGGGCGAGTCCGGCTCGGGCAAGACGACGCTGGCGCGCGCGATCAACGGACTGGTGCCGCTGGCGGGCGGCGAGGTGTGGTTTGACGGTCAGCCCCTGCACGCGCGCCCCGACTGGCACGCGGTGCGCCGCCGCGTGGCGATGATGTTTCAGGACCCGGTCGGCTCGCTCA
>SKMI01000084.1 GCA_007121115.1 Paracoccaceae bacterium
ATGGCTGCGCGCCGGCGGGGGTTTCGCGTCCAGGCTTTCGGCAGGCACCGGGAACAGGCAGGGGCACCCAAGGCACGCCGTATCAGCGCAGCAGCCCGGCGTTTTCAGCCGCGGCACGCACCGGGGCCAGCGCCTCGGGTTCGGCGCCGAACACCACCTGCGCCTCTTCCCAGATCGCCTCGGCGCGTTCGGTATCGCCCAGCACGCCCAGCGCCGCGATCAGGCGCGCCCAGTCCTCGGGCGCGCCGCCTTCGGTGGCCAGCCGGTTCATCAGCCGGGCCACCATGCCCTCGACCATCTCGGTGCGCTCTTCCTCGGACAGATCCTCCGCCGCCTCGATATCCTCGCGCGTGGGCCCGGGGCCCTGTTCGGCCATGGCGGCGCGCGCGGGCGGGCGCGGGGGGAGTTGGTAGCGCACGCCCGCGATCTCGGCCAGTTCCGGCAGCGATGCGCGCAGCTCGTCCATCCAGGGCGCATCGCCCGGCGACATGTCATGGAGCCGCCGCCAGACCGCAAAGGTCCGGTCCTCGCGCCCGGTCTGTGCGAACAGGAGCCCGGTGTAATAGAGCGCCACGCCGTTCTGCGGGTCGCGGCGCAGCACCTGTTCCAGCACCGCCTCGGCCTCGGGCGACACGGCGCCACCGGCGGCCAGGATCAGGTATTCAGCCAGCACCGCGTGATCGTCGGCACCGGCTTGGGCCCCTCTGATCTCGATCACCCGCGTCTGGGCGTCAGCGGCTTCCCGGAAGTTGCCCAGCATCGCCTCGTTATGGGCCAGAAGCTGGTGGCCCTGCAGGTCCTGCGGGCGGTCCTGAAGCGCGCTGCGCAACTGCGCCACCAGCGCCGCGTGCTCGGCGCGGTCGGCGTCGTCCTGCGCGGCAGGGCGGCGCTCGGCCATGCGCGCTTCCAGCGCTGCCTGATCGGGGCGGGCGGCGCGCAGTTCGGCGGCCTGCTCCAGCCGCTGCGCCAGCGGCAGGTCGGCATAGCCCGGCGCCCCAACCTGCCAGTAGGTCAGCAGCGTCAGCGGCAACACGGCCAGCACCAGCACCAGCCCCGCCATCCGCATGGTGCGCGGCGCCGGGCCGCGCCCGCGCGCGCGTGCTCGCGCCGTGTCGGCGTCCAGCAGGCGGCGCGAGACCTCGGTGCGCAGCCGCGCGGCCTCATTCTCGCCGATGACGCCGCGTGCCAGATCACGCTCGATCTCTTCAAGCTGGTCTCGATAGACCCGCATCTCGCGGTCATGGGCGCTGTCCGTGTCCTCTGCGCGCGCGCGCAACAGCGCCAGCACGTTCAGCGCCAGCACGGCGACCGTGATCGCCCCCGCCCCAAACCAGAACCCGACCATGCTCATCGCGCATCCTCATTCCTTGCCGCGCCTGTATGTATCCCGGCTGTACGCCGACAGAAAGGGCAGGGTGCGCGCATTCGGTCACTTCTGCGTCCGTGCGGCGGGACATCCGGTCGCAGCCACGGCGGCGCGCGCGCGGCGCCCGTGTCGGTTTTCGCCCCATTCTGCCGCTTGTGGTCGGGGTCGGAATCGGCGCAAGGGTAGAGAGAGCAGCGAGGCCGCGCCCTGCGCGAACGGCCCACACGAGACACCCACCACCGGGAGCCGGGCATGAAACGCTATTCCGCCTTTGCCATCGTCCGCGAGGCGCTGCGCCAGCATACCGGCTGGCCCGAGGCATGGCCCAGCCCCGAGCCGCGCGCACGCTATGACGTGGTGATCGTGGGCGCGGGCGGGCACGGGCTGGCCACGGCCTACTACCTGGGCAAGAACCATGGGCTGACCAATGTCGCGGTGCTGGACAAGGGCTGGTTGGGCGGCGGCAACACCGGGCGCAACACCACGATCATTCGCTCGAACTATTTGCAGGACCCTTCGGCCGCGATCTATGAAAAATCCCGCGCGCTCTATGAAACGCTGTCGCAGGAGCTGAACTACAACATTATGTTCTCGCCCCGCGGGGTGATGATGCTGGCCCAGACCGAGCACGAAAAGCGCGGCTACCTGCGCACCGAACGCGCCAACGCGCTGCAAGGCGTGGATACGCGCTTCATCTCACCGTCCGAGGTCAAGCAACTGGTGCCGATCATCAATCTGGACGGGCCGCGCTACCCGGTGCTCGGCGCGCTCTGGCAGGCCCGCGCCGGGACCGCGCGGCATGATGCCGTGGCCTGGGGCTATGCGCGGGCGTGTTCGGCCATGGGCATGCATGTGATCGAAAACTGCGCCGTCACGGGGGTCGAGGCCGCGGGCGGGCAGGTGACGGCGGTCAACACCACCCGCGGCACCATCGGCTGCGGCAAGCTGGGCATCGTGGTCGCCGGGCATTCGGGCAAGCTGGCCGACATGGCGGGCTTCCGGTTGCCGGTCGAATCGGTGGCGCTGCAGGCGCTGGTCTCGGAACCCATCAAGCCCTGCATGGACGTGGTGGTGATGGCCAACACCGTGCACGGCTACATGTCGCAATCCGACAAGGGCGAAATGGTCATCGGCGGCGGCGC
>SKMI01000168.1 GCA_007121115.1 Paracoccaceae bacterium
AGGCTGCGCCATAGGCTTCCAACGCCCAGACCTCCATCTCGCCCAGACGCTGGCCGCCGAACTGCGCCTTGCCGCCCAGCGGCTGCTGGGTGACCAGGCTGTAGGGCCCGGTGGAACGCGCGTGCAGCTTGTCATCGACCAGATGGTGCAGCTTGAGCATGTATTTCACGCCCACGGTGACGGGGCGCGCGAAGGCCTCGCCGGTGCGGCCGTCGAACACCATCGACTGGCCGGACCGGTCGAACCCGGCACGCACCAGCGCGTCATCGACATCACCTTCCTTGGCGCCGTCAAAGACCGGCGTGCCGATGGGCACCCCGCCGGTGACGGTCCTGGCCGCTTCGGCCATGGCGTCGTCATCCATGCCTTCGAACACCTCGCCATAGAGCGCGTCACCATAGGCCAGCTTCATCGCGTCGCGCACCGGGGTCATGTCGCCCGCGTGGCGATACTCCTGCAGCGCCTCGTCGATCTGGAGCCCCAGGCCGCGCAGCGCCCAGCCCATGTGGGTTTCCAGGATCTGCCCCACGTTCATGCGCGACGGCACGCCCAGCGGGTTCAGGACCATGTCGACGCTGGTGCCATCGGCGAGGAACGGCATGTCCTCGACCGGCACGACCTTGGAGATCACGCCCTTGTTGCCGTGACGCCCGGCCATCTTGTCGCCGGCCTGAAGCTTGCGCTTCACGGCGACGAAGACCTTGACCATCTTCATCACGCCCGGGGGCAGATCGTCGCCGCGGCGGACCTTTTCGACCTTGTCGTCGAACCGGGCCTGAAGCTGGCGTTTCTGCTGGTCATACAGCGCGTTCAGCGCCTCGACCTCCTGCGCGTCGGCATCGTCGCTAAGGGCAAGTTGCCACCACTGGCCGCGGCTCAGCCCGTCCAGCAGATCCTCGGTGATTTCCGAGTTCGGCTTGACCCCGCGCGGACCCTTCACCGCCACCTTGCCGATGATCAGGTCGTGCAGGCGCGTGTAGATGTTGCGCTCGAGGATCTCCAGCTCGTCGTCGCGGTCGCGCGACAGCCGTTCGATCTCCTCGCGTTCGATCTGCAGGGCGCGCTCGTCCTTCTCCACGCCGTGGCGGTTGAAGACCCGCACCTCGACGATGGTGCCATAGGCGCCCGGCGGCAGCCGCAGCGAGGTGTCGCGCACATCGGAGGCCTTTTCGCCGAAGATGGCGCGCAAGAGCTTCTCTTCCGGCGTCATCGGGCTTTCGCCCTTGGGGGTGATCTTGCCCACCAGAATGTCGCCCGCCTGCACCTCGGCGCCGATATAGACGATCCCGGCTTCGTCGAGGTTGCGCAGCGCTTCCTCGCCCACGTTGGGGATGTCGCGGGTGATCTCCTCGGGGCCAAGCTTGGTGTCCCGCGCGGCGACCTCGTATTCCTCGATATGGATCGAGGTGAAGACATCATCCTTGAGGATGCGTTCCGAGATCAGGATCGAGTCCTCGTAGTTGTAGCCGTTCCAGGGCATGAAGGCGACGACCACGTTGCGGCCCACGGCCAGTTCGCCCATGTCCGTGGTCGGACCATCGGCGATCACCGCGTCGCGGGTGACGGCATCGCCCACCTTCACCAGCGGGCGCTGGTTGATGCAGGACGACTGGTTCGAGCGCTTGAACTTGCGCAGGCGGTAGATGTCCACGCCCGGCTCGCCCGGCTCCAGCATCTCGGTCGCGCGCACGACGATCCGCTGCGCGTCGACCTGATCGACCACACCGGCCCGGCGCGCCATGATCGCGGCGCCCGAATCGCGGGCGACCACGCCTTCGATCCCGGTGCCGACCAGCGGCGCGTCGTTCTGCAGAAGCGGCACCGCCTGCCGCATCATGTTCGACCCCATCAGCGCGCGGTTGGCGTCGTCGTTTTCCAGGAACGGAATGAGCGAGGCGGCGACCGACACAAGCTGCTTCGGCGACACGTCGATCAGGTCCACCGACTCGCGCGGGTTGAGCATGAAGTCGCCCGCCGTGCGGGTGCTGACCAGTTCGTTGACGAAGCGGCCCTCCGCGTCCAGTTGGGCATTGGCCTGCGCGATGGTGTGGCGCTGTTCTTCGGTGGCGCTCAGATACACCACCTCGTCGGTCACCTGCCCGTCCACGACACGGCGGTAGGGGGTTTCGATGAAGCCGTATTTGTTCACCCGGGCGAAAGTCGCCAGCGAGTTGATCAGGCCGATGTTCTGACCCTCCGGCGTCTCGATCGGGCACATCCGGCCATAGTGGGTCGGGTGCACGTCGCGCACCTCGAAGCCCGCACGCTCGCGCGTCAGACCGCCCGGCCCCAGAGCCGAGAGACGGCGCTTGTGCGTCACCTCGGACAGCGGGTTGGTCTGGTCCATGAACTGCGAAAGCTGGCTGGAGCCGAAGAACTCGCGCACCGCCGCCGCAGCGGGCTTGGCGTTGATCAGGTCCTGCGGCATCACCGTGTCGATCTCCACGGTGGACATGCGTTCCTTGATCGCGCGCTCCATGCGCAGCAGTCCGACGCGATACTGGTTTTCCATCAGCTCGCCCACGGACCGCACCCGGCGGTTGCCCAGATGGTCGATATCGTCGGTTTCGCCCTTGCCGTCGCGCAATTCCACCAGCCCGCGAATGCAGGCGACGATGTCCTCGGGGCGCAGGGTGCGCAGCGTGTCGGGCGCATCCAGTTCCAGCCGCATGTTCATCTTCACCCGGCCCACGGCCGACAGGTCGTAGCGCTCGGGGTCGAAGAACAGCGTGTCGAACAGCGCCGAAGCGGTTTCATAGGTCGGCGGCTCGCCCGGACGCATGACGCGGTAGATATCGGTCAGCGCGGTCTCGCGGTTCCAGTTCTTGTCCGCGGCCATGGTGTTGCGGATGTAGGGGCCGACGCTGACGCCATCGATATCCAGAACCGGGATATCGGTCACGCCATTGTCCAGCAGGTCCTTGAGCGTGCCGCCCTTGACCTCGCCGTCCTTGTCCAGCTCCCAGGTCAGTTCTTCGCCGGCCTCGGCCCAGATGGCGCCGGTTTCCTCGTCCACGATGTCGCGCGCCACGAAGCGGCCCACGATGTAGTCGAAGGGCACCAGAAGCTCGGTGAAGCTGCCCTCGTCCAGCCACTGCTTGACCATGCGCGGGGTGACCTTGTCGCCTGCCTTGACGATCACCTCGCCGGTGGCGGCATCGACCAGATCCATGGACGGGCGCGTGCCGCGCACCCGCTCGGGGAAGAACTTGGTGACCCAGCCCTTGTTCTTGACGTATTTGTAATCGACCGTGTCGTAATACGCCGACATGATCGCGTCCTGATCCATGCCCAGCGCATACAGGAGCGTCGTCACCGGCAGTTTCCGGCGCCGGTCGATCCGGGCAAAGACCTGATCCTTGGCGTCGAATTCGAAATCCAGCCACGAGCCGCGATAGGGGATGATGCGGCAGGTGAACAGCAGCTTGCCCGAGGAATGGGTCTTGCCGTTGTCATGGTCATAGAACACGCCCGGGGAGCGGTGCATCTGGCTGACCACCACACGCTCGGTGCCGTTGACGATGAAGGTGCCGTTCGGGGTCATGAGCGGCATGTCGCCCATGTAGACATCCTGTTCCTTGATGTCCTTCACCGACTTGGCGCCGGTATCCTCGTCCAGATCGAAGACGATCAGCCGCAGCGTGACCTTCAGCGGCGCGGCATAGGTCATGTCGCGGCTCTGGCACTCGTCGATATCGTATTTCGGCTTTTCCAGCTCGTATTTCACGAACTCCAGCGTCGCGGTCTCGTTGAAATCCTTGATCGGGAAAACCGACTGGAAAACGCCCATGATCCCTTCGCCGTCCTGCGGCAGGTCCGCGTCGCCGGAGCGCAGGAACAGGTCATAGGAGGATTTCTGAACCTCGATCAGGTTGGGCATCTCCAGCACTTCGTGGATCTTGCCGAACATCTTGCGGATACGTTTCTGGCCAACGTAGCTCTGAGCCATGCGCGTGGTCACCTTTCTGTTTTCGCGGGCGCGCCTGCCGCCGGGCCTCGGCAGGCACATGCCCTTTGCGAAACGGGGGGGCTCCATTCCTGCGATCCGTCCCACCGGATCGCGCCCGAGCCCTCAACTGCCCCTGGACAGGGCTTGCGCACCCCGGCTTTGCGCATGTAGCGCGCAAGCCCTGTCCAGAAACAGCTTTGGCCGGGCCCGGGAATCCCGGACCCAGCCATATCACTTGCGGCGGGCGCGCGCGGCACCCACGCCGATCACTTCAGCTCGACCTTGGCGCCAGCCTCTTCAAGCTTCTTCTTCATTTCCTCGGCCTCGTCCTTGGACGCGCCTTCCTTGACGGCCTTGCCACCGGCTTCCACCAGGTCCTTGGCCTCTTTCAGGCCCAGGCCGGTGATGGCGCGGACTTCCTTGATGACGTTGATCTTCTTGTCGCCTGCGCTGACAAGGATCACGTCGAATTCGGTCTGCTCCTCGACCGGGGCGGCATCGCCACCGGCGGCGGGGCCCGCCATCATCACGGCGCCGCCAGCGGCAGGTTCGATGCCGTATTCGTCCTTCAGGATCGTTTTCAGTTCCTGGGCTTCGAGCAGCGTGAGGTTCACGATTTGCTCGGCAAGTGCTTTCAGATCAGCCATTTTTCAGTTCCATTCTGTCAGGTTGTGTTTCCGGCGCGGGCGCAATCACTCCACGCAGGTCAGACATTGCTCAAGCGGCTTCCCGCTCCTCCAGTGTGGAGAGGATGCCCGCGATGTTCGAAGCAGGTGCGCCAATGGCGCCGGCGATGTTGGAGGCCGGGGCCCCGATGCAACCCACGATGGAAGCGATAAGCTCCTCGCGCGATGGCATCGCGGCCACGGCCGACACACCGGCCGGATCCAGCGCCGTGCTGCCCATTGCCCCGCCCAGGATCTCGAATTTCTTGTTGTCCTTGGCGAAGTCCTCGGCCACCTTTGCTGCCGCAACGGGGTCCTCGGAATAGGTCAGCACGGTCATACCCGTCAGAAGGGAGCCGATGCTTTCGCAGGGCTTTCCTTCAAGGGCGATCTTGGCGAGCCTGTTCTTGGCAACGCGCACGGACCCGCCAGCTTCGCGCATCCGCGCACGCAGGCCCTGCATCTCGGCAACCGTCATGCCTGTGTAGTGGGCAACCACCACCACGCCAGAGCTTTCGAAGATCTGGCCGAGTTCCTCGACCACTTTCTCTTTCTGGGCTCTATCCACGGTTCACTCCAAGTTTGGGGTCTCCCCCGGCTCGTTTCCGCCCCCCAATCAGGGGGCGATCGGGTCCGAATCGGGGCCGAGGTCAAGACCGCCCGAAGAAACCCCCGGGGGAATGGAATCTCGCATCCCGTCTCAGGCAGGAAATTAAGCGCCGGGCCAATCCCGGTGCACCCACCGTCTCGGACGAAGCTGCGGGCTGACCGAAATCAACCCGCAGGCGACGAGGCCTTAGTCGGTTTGCCCCGATGGAGCAACCCCCCGGCCGCGTCTTTTGCACCCGCTGACCATCACAGGACAGTCAGCGGGCGATTTCGCTGTCAAGCTGCCCGCGGTGCAGGCGGCAATCGGCTCAGTTCACCGGTCTCAGTTCCCGGTCTCAGTTTCCGGTGGCCGAGGCCAGATCGACACTGACCCCCGGGCCCATGGTCGAGCTGAGCGAGACCTTGCGCATGTAGGCACCCTTGGCGCCCGTCGGCTTGGCCTTGGCCACCGCATCGACAAGGGCGCGGATGTTCTCGGCCAGCTTGTCGGCCTCGAAGGACACCTTGCCGACACCGGCATGGATGACCCCGGCGCGTTCCACCTTGAACTGCACCTGCCCGCCCTTGGCGCTTTCCACCGCCGCGGCCACGTCCATGGTCACGGTGCCGACCTTGGGGTTGGGCATCAGGTTGCGGGGGCCCAGGATCTTGCCCAGACGCCCCACCACCGGCATCATGTCCGGCGTGGCGATGCAGCGGTCGAAGTCGATCTTGCCGCCCTGGATTTCCTGCATCAGGTCCTCGGCGCCGACGATATCGGCCCCGGCTTCCTTTGCTTCGTCGGCCTTGGGGCCGCGGGCAAAGACCGCCACGCGCACCGTCTTGCCGGTGCCGTTGGGCAGGGTGACCACCCCGCGCACCATCTGGTCGGCGTGGCGCGGGTCAACGCCCAGATTCATCGCCACCTCGACGGTTTCGTCGAACTTGGCGCTGGCATTGGCCTTGACCAGCGCCACCGCTTCCTCGACCGAGAGGTTTTCCTTGTCGGCAAAGGCTTCACGCGCCGCGCGCAGTCGTTTTCCGTGCTTGGCCATGACTTACCCTTTCACCTCGATACCCATCGACTTGGCCGAGCCAAGGATGATCTGCATCGCGTCTTCGATGGTGTTCGCGTTGAGGTCCTTCATCTTGGCCTCGGCGATTTCGCGCAACTGCTTGGCGGTCACCGACCCGGCGGTGGCCCGGCCCGGGGTCTTGGAGCCCGAATTCAGCTTGGCCGCCTTCTTCAGGAAATGCGACGCCGGGGGCGTCTTGATATCCATGGTGAAGGACTTGTCCTGGTAGTAGGTGATGATGGTGGGGCAGGGCGCGCCCGGCTCCATCTCCTGCGTCCGCGCGTTGAAGTCCTTGCAGAACTGCATGATGTTGATGCCGCGCTGACCCAGCGCGGGGCCGACGGGGGGCGAAGGGTTTGCCTTGCCCGCGGGCACTTGCAGCTTCAGCTGCCCGATCACTTTCTTGGCCATGCGGCCTCTCCTTCTTCTCTACCTCGGCCGCGCCACGCGAGGCGGGCCGTCTGCGGTTGATGTGGTCCGGGCTCCCGGGGCGCGCCCCTCACCCTCCCACAGCGATCACTCAGGCGCCCTTGGACACCTGCGTGAATTCCAGTTCGACCGGGGTGGCCCGACCAAAGATCGACACCATGACCTTCAGGCGGTTGTTGCCCTCGTCCACTTCCTCGACCATGCCCGAGAAGCCCTCGAACGGGCCATCGGCGACCTGCACCTGTTCGCCGATCTCGAAGCGGATCAGCGAACGCGGCGCGGCCTCGCCTTCCTCGACCCGGTTCAGGATCGCGTTCACCTCGTCATCGCGCATGGGCATGGGCTTGCCCTGCTGGCCCAGAAAGCCGGTCACGCGGTTGATCGAGTTGATCAGGTGGTAGCCCTTGGGCGACATCTCCATGCGCACCAGCACATAGCCGGGCATGAAGCGGCGCTCGGACGTGACCTTCTTGCCGCGCCGCACCTCGATCACTTCTTCGGTGGGGACCAGCACTTCCTCGATCTCGTCCTCGAGGCCGTTTTCCTCGACCGCCGTGCGGATGGCCTCGGCGACCTTCTTCTCGAAGTTCGACAGCACGCTCACCGAATACCAGCGCTTGGACATTCCGTTGTCATCCTTTTCTGCCGGAGCTTCCGCGCGCTCCGAACCCCGTCGCCATGGCGGTGGTTTCATGCGCCGGAGCAACGCGGGTTTTCCCTGTTGCCTGCGACAAACAAAACAGCGCACCGAATCGGTGCGCAGCCTGACCGCCTGTTTGCGGATCGCTTACAGGGACCGCCCCGGCATTTCAAGCCCGGCACGCATGGGCCACGTTCAGAACAGCCCCAGAAGCCCCGACAGCCCGGTCCGGATCAGCAGATCGACCAGAAAGAAGAACACCGCCGTCAGCGTGGCAAAGGCGAACACCATCACCGTGGTCACGAGCGTTTCGCGGCGGGTCGGCCAGACGACCTTGGAGGTCTCGGCGCGCACCTGCTGCATGAACTGAAGGGGGTTGGTTCTGGCCATGTCCTGATCCGGTCGCTTGCGATGCGGCTCAGATACGCGTGCCGCGCGCCGGTTTCAAGCCCCGGCAGTTCGGGGTGTCGCTGGGACTGTGACACCGGCGCCAGAACGCCCGGCGCATATGCTGCTGTTGCGCCCGGTGTGGCGGCCTGACATATGCTCTCGGAACCTCGCACCGAGAAGCCAGCCAGAAGTCGGCGCCACGGCGCTGACATCGCAGAGGGCTCACCCATGGACGTGTCCCAGCCACTCGACCGCGAAACCCGCAGACTGTTCCGCTATGTCAATGCATGGGCGCGGCTGGCGCATCCGCGGCTTTACCTGTGGATTGTCGGCAAGCCGCGCAGCTTCGGGCCCTATCCGTCGGTTGCACTGCCGCGCACGCTGAACGCCAAGTTCACATGGCGCAAGATCTTCGACCATGACCCCCGCTTCAAGGTGATCAGCGACAAGTTGGCGGTGCGCGATTTCTGCGCCGACATCCGCCCCGACCTGCGCGCGCCGGAGGTGCTGTGGTCCGGCACCGATCCGGGTGATATCCCCGATGCGGTGCTGAATGGTGACGTGGTGGTCAAGACCAACCACACCCAGGGGGCGAATATCTTCGTCACCGGCGGCAATTACGACCGCGCCGCGATCGAACGGGGCATGCGCCATTCGCTGTCCAAGGGATACGGGTTCCACAAGCATGAATGGGGATACTTCGGCATCCCGCGCCGCGTCTTTGTCGAACGGATGGTCCCCGGCGGGCCGTGCTTGGAAGAGGTGAAATTCTATACCTTCGGCCGCCGAGTCGAACTGGTCTTTCGCACCGCCGACCGGCAGGGGAACGCCCGTGGCCAGTTTCTGGTGCCCGATGCTGCCGGCACGTTCACCCTTTCGGAGATCGTGCCAAGAGTGATCGGCAAGCGGAGTGACTGGCCGCGGCCTGCGAATTGGGAGTATCTTCTGGATGTGGCAAGGGATATCGGTGAGCACTTCGATCACATGCGTGTGGACATTCTGTCAAACGGGACCGAGGCGTGGTTGAGCGAACTGACCGTCTACGATCAGGGCGGCTACAATATCCACTTCGGGCAGAACCCCGATATCCAGATCAATCGCGCATGGGACATCCGTAACACCTGGTTCATGATGACGCCACAGCCCGGCTGGCGTGGTGAATACGCCGAGGCCCTGCGCCGGGTGCTGGACGCCGAGGCGGACGCCGCACCGCCGCTCCCGCCCGCCTGAATCGCTGGCATTTGGTGGAAACGGTTGCGCTGCAAGGGGGAGGCCCGCGCGGACGCGCCAGCGGGGCGGCTTGCGACGGGGTGGCTTGCCACGGGGCGCCGGTGCCGCATCCTTGATCTGCCCCGAAAGGCCGCGCCGGTTCGGGCCGATCCGGTGCGCTGTCAGCCAATTCGCCACGGTGGGCACCATGCGCCGCGCTCTCCGCCTGTCCTGCTGCTTGCATGGGTGGTGCTGGCCAGCCTTGCGCTTGGCCGCTGGTGGATGCTCCGGCCCGAGAGCTTTCCGATCCTGCCCGATACCCTTTGGCAGCGTGTCATGGAACGGTTCAATCCTCGCTGCTGCGAAGCGGTTGCCGATGTCGAGGCGCTGGTGGTGCTGGCCACGGCCCTGGCGGTCGTGCTGGCTGTGACGGGGATTGGCTGGCTGATCTGGCGCCGGCTCCGGCTCGCCCGGGCGTGACCGCACCACCCCGGCACGGGCCCGCGTTCCGGGCCGCGTCAGTCGCTGCCGCGGGCCGGGGTGCGCTGGTCCAGCCCCATGCGCGCCGGGATGGACGAGGCGGCGAGCAACGCCTCGACCCGCGCGGCCCAGTCGGCGCCGGGGCCCGGCAGCGGCCCCTGATGCACCGGCCACTCCCCGGCCAGCGCTTCCAGCAGATCGGAGTCGGTCGCCACATGCTCGATCAGCACCCAGCGGTTCCACTCATAGGCCAGCGACCAGTCGGGCGCGCCCATGCGGGCTTCGGGCAGGCGGTAGTGGAACGCCGGGCGCCCGCCCTTCAGGTGATCCTCGGGGACGCCGGACAGGGCCTCGGGGCACAGGTGCTGGAGCGCTGGCAGCAGGTCCAGACCGAAATTGCGCGACGGCGCATGCGCGACCATCGCCCGGGCCAGGTCGGCCGCGCTCCAGCCTTCGGCCCGGGCCAGTTCCGCAACCAGCGCCTGCGGGAATGGCGCCACAAAGGGCAGGACGCGCCGCGCCGGGTCCAGCGGATCGGCCCGCCGCATCCAGTCCTCGCACAGTGCATAGGCGCGTGCCGTGGCGATCAGTGCGGCGCCGTCATCATCGGGCAGTTCGATGTTGAAATGGACGCCGAAGCCATAGGCCAGCTTTTCCTTCGTGCCCAGCGCGCCGGATGCCACCAGGGCCTGAAGCAGGTTTTCCATGCGTGGCAGGTCAGCGCGGGACAGGGGCTCGGTGATGATTTCGACCGGGATCAGATCGCCCAGCATGGTTGCGGCCAGGTCTTCGGCCCATTGCCGCTTGAGCGCGATATCCAGTTCCACCCGGATATCGCCGAGCGTGCTGCCCCGGACATGGATTTCGCGAGGTTCGTCCGTGCCCGGCCCGTCAAGCCGCCCGCCGCAGGTATTGGCGATAACCTCCGCCGCCTCGGCCACGCCCAGCCCGGCGAACTCGACCTCGACCCCGACGCGGCGATCCGCGCTCGGCGCCGCGCCGTGGTCGGGCAGGGGCAGGAAGCCGTCCGGCGGCAGGCAGGCGTGCAATGCGGGCATCCGGGCCTCCGGTCGGTTCAGTCCTGCAGGGCCTCCACCCCATGCTCGCCGATCAGCCGGTAGACCCAGGCCATGGTGCCATCTTCCAGCGGCAGCAGATCGCGGCGATATTTTCGCCCGGTTCGCTCGTATCGGTCAAGCCGGGCAAGTTCGTCCGGGGTGACGCGGAAGCGCACGCCCGGCAACACGCTGTCGGGGCTGTCGCGCAGGTCACGCCGTTCGCGGATGACCCCCCGCAGCGCGGCCTCCTCGGCGGGCACTGCGCGGCCAACCACCACGAACCGCACCACCGGGTTGGTTAGCGTGGCAAAGCCGAAGACATAGCTGTCGCCTTCGGGCAACGGCGGCGCGTTGGGGTCCGCTGCAGGCAGGTAGAAAGGCGCACGCATTATTGCAAAGCCAACGGCCAGCAGCAGTGCAATCAGGAACAACAGGGCCATGCTTCCGGGTCTCATCCAACTCATGCGCAGCAACATAGGTGCAAACCCGCCCGGGTGTCGCGCCTTCTGCCTTCAGTCCCCCTCGGCTCGCGTCCCGGCGGGCGACAGATGCATACGGGTGGCGCACGACGGGGAAGGCACCCGGTGCGCTTGATCGCCATCGAGTCCAGCCGGCGTTCCGGGCCAACTTGCGCCGCGCTGCCGTCGGGGCCGGGCGATATCAGTCATCGGGGTGTCAGCAACCTGCCCGTTGGTTTTCCCATACGCTTCAACGATCTGTGGGAAAGATATGGTGCCCAGGAGAGGACTCGAACCTCCACGCCCATAAGGGCACTAGCACCTGAAGCTAGCGCGTCTACCAGTTCCGCCACCTGGGCAGGTTGCGTGAGCGCGTCTTTACGACCGGGTCCGGAGCGTGTCAACGGGGCCTGTGACAAAAAACGGCATGCACGCGCGGCGATAGGGAAATACCTTGTGACGCCCCGGGGCCGGGACTATGCAGGGACAGGCCCGCAAGCGGAGGGAAACATGTCGAAGCTGGTGACAATCTACGGTGGGTCCGGGTTCGTTGGCCGCTACATCGCCCGGCGGATGGCGCAGGAAGGCTGGCGCGTGCGCGTGGCCGTGCGCCGCCCGAACGAGGCGCTGCACGTGCGCCCCTATGGCGTGGTCGGCCAGGTGGAGCCGGTGCTGTGCAACATCCGCGATGACGCTTCGGTGCGTGCGGTGATGCAGGGCGCGGATGCGGTGGTCAACTGCGTGGGCATCCTGCACGAGGTCGGCAAGAACCGGTTCGACGCCGTGCAGGCGGACGGCCCGGCGCGCGTGGCGCGAATCGCCACCGACGAGGGGATTGCGCAGATGGTGCAGATCTCGGCCATCGGTGCCGATGCCGGATCGGACAGCGCCTATGCCCGCACCAAGGCCAAGGGCGAGGAGGCCGTGCAGGCGCAGTTCCCGAAAGCCGTGATCCTGCGCCCGTCCATCGTCTTCGGCCCCGAAGACGGCTTCTTCAACCGCTTCGCGGGCATGAGCCGTTTCGGCCCGGTCCTGCCCGTGGTGGGCGCGAACACGCGGTTCCAGCCGGTCTATGTGGATGATGTCGCGCGCGCGGCGGTCAAGGGCATTCTGGGCCAGGCGGAGCCGGGGATCTACGAACTGGGCGGGCCGGAGGTAAAGAGCTTCCGCGAACTCATGGAGATCATGCTGGCCGAGATCCGGCGCAAGCGTCTGATCGTCAACGTCCCGTTTCCAGTGGCCAACATCATGGCCGGGGCACTGGGCGCGCTGCAGGTCGCCACGCTGGGGCTGTTCAGCAACAGCCTGCTGACGCGCGACCAGGTGCGCCAGTTGCGGCGCGACAACGTGGTGGCCGAGGGCGCGCGCGGTCTGGCCGATCTGGGCATCGTGCCGACGCCGATGGAAACCGTGCTGCCCGGCTACCTCTGGGCCTATCGCCCTGGCGGGCAATACAAGGCGATCCAGGAATCCGCGTCACGGCTGCGGCAGGGATAGGGGTGGAGGCGCCTTGAGGCACCCGCGAATCCGCGCATGCCTGAGGGGGCGCTTTCCCTGGCATCTCGAACCCATGACCCCGCCGCCTGAGCGATCAGGGAGCAGGCACGCTGGACGTGCGGCTGGAGCGGGCGGTGTCAGACCACCCGCTCGACCATCAACTTCTTGATCTCGGCAATTGCCTTGGCCGGGTTCAGCCCCTTGGGGCAGGTCTTGGCGCAGTTCATGATCGTGTGGCAGCGATAAAGCTTGAACGGGTCGTGCAGGTCGTCCAGCCGCTCGCCCGTGGCCTCGTCCCGCGAATCGATGATCCAGCGATAGGCGTGCAGCAGCGCCGCCGGCCCCAGATAGCGGTCACCGTTCCACCAGTAGGACGGGCAGGCGGTCGAGCAGCAGGCGCACATCACGCATTCATAGAGCCCGTCGAGCTTTTCGCGGTCCTCGATGGACTGCTTCCACTCCTTGGCGGGCGTGTTCGACTTGGTTTCCAGCCAGGGCTGGATGCTGGCGTGCTGGGCGTAGAAATGCGTCAGGTCCGGGATCAGGTCCTTGACCACCGGCATGTGCGGCAGGGGGTAGATCGCCACGTCGCCCTTCACCTGATCCATGCCGAAGATGCAGGCCAGTTCGTTGCCCCCGTCGATGTTCATGGCGCAGGACCCGCAGATGCCTTCGCGGCACGACCGGCGGAAGGTCAGGGTCGGGTCGACCTTGGACTTGATCCAGATCAGCGCGTCCAGCACCATCGGCCCGCAATCGTCCAGGTCAACGAAGAACGTGTCCACGCGCGGCGGCCCGTCCTCGTCCGGGTTCCAGCGGTAGATGCGGAAGGTGCGCAGGTTCTTGGCGCCTTCGGGCTTCGGCCATGTCTTGCCGGTGCGCATCTGGCTGTTCTTGGGCAGGGTGAGTTGAACCATTCGGTTGCCTCCTCAGTAGACGCGCGCTTTCGGCGCGATCTTCTTGGGGTCGATGCCGCCCTGATCCGCCGGGGTCAGGGGTTCGGTGTGGACGGGGCGATAATCGAGCGAGACCTTGGCCCCATCGACCCAGGCCAGCGTGTGCTTGCGCCACGTCTTGTCGTCGCGGTCGGGGTAATCCTCGTGCGCATGCGCGCCCCGGCTTTCCTTGCGTGCCTCGGCGCTGACGATGGTCGTCAGTGCGTTGGGCATCAGGTTGTCCAGTTCCAGCGTTTCCATCAGGTCGGAGTTCCAGATCAGCGAGCGGTCGGTGACCTGCAGGTCGTCCATCTTGGTGGCGACGGCGGCCATGCGCCTGACCCCCTCGGCCAGCGTCTTGTCGGTGCGGAAGACTGCGGCGTCTTCCTGCATGGTCTTCTGCATCTCCAGCCGCAGATCGGCCGTCGGGACAGCGCCGCTGGCGTTGCGCAGCTTGTCGAAGCGCTCCAGCGCCTTGTCGACGCTGGCGCGGTTCAGGGTGGGGGTGGGCGCACCCGCATCCACCACCTGGCCCGCGCGGATGGCCGCCGCGCGCCCGAACACCACCAGGTCGATGAGCGAGTTCGACCCCAGCCGGTTGGCCCCGTGCACACTGGCGCAGGCCGCTTCGCCCACGGCCATCAGCCCGGGCGCCACCCGGTCGGGGTTTTCGGCGTCGGCGTTCAACACCTCGCCCCAATAGTTCGTCGGAATGCCGCCCATGTTGTAATGCACCGTCGGCAGCACCGGGATCGGCTCGCGCGTCACATCGACCCCGGAAAACACCTGCGCGCTTTCGGAAATCCCGGGCAGACGCAGTTTCAGCGTCTCGGGCGGCAGGTGGTTCAGGTGCAGGTGGATGTGGTCCTTGTTCGGTCCCACCCCGCGGCCCTCGCGGATTTCGATCGTCATGCAGCGGCTGACCACATCGCGGCTGGCCAGGTCCTTGTAGGTCGGCGCGTAGCGCTCCATGAAGCGCTCGCCCTCGGAGTTGGTCAGATAGCCCCCTTCGCCGCGCGCGCCCTCGGTGATCAGGCAGCCCGCGCCATAGATGCCTGTGGGGTGGAACTGCACGAACTCCATGTCCTGCAGGGGCAGCCCGGCGCGGGCGATCATCCCGTTGCCGTCGCCGGTGCAGGTGTGCGCGCTGGTCGCGCTGAAATAGGCCCGGCCATAGCCGCCGGTGGCCAGCACCACCATCTTGGCGTTGAACGCATGCAGCGTGCCGTCATCGAGCTTCCAGGCCAGCACGCCCTGACAGACGCCGTCGTCGGACATGATCAGGTCGATGGCGAAGTATTCGATGTAGAACTCGGCTTTCTGCTTCAGCGACTGACCATAGAGCGTGTGCAGCATGGCGTGCCCGGTCCGGTCGGCCGCGGCGCAGGTGCGCTGCACCGGGGGGCCTTCGCCATACTCGGTCGTGTGGCCACCAAAGGGCCGCTGGTAGATCTTGCCATCCTCGGTCCGCGAGAAGGGCACGCCGTAGTGTTCCAGCTCGTAGACCGCCTTGGGCGCCTCGCGCGCAAGGTATTCCATGGCGTCGGCATCGCCCAGCCAGTCGCTGCCCTTCACGGTGTCATACATGTGCCACTGCCAGCTGTCCGGCCCCATGTTCGACAAGGACGCGGCGATCCCGCCCTGCGCCGCCACGGTGTGCGACCGCGTGGGGAACACCTTGGTCACGCAGGCGGTCTTCAACCCCTGTTCGGCCATCCCAAGCGTGGCGCGCAGCCCCGCACCCCCGGCGCCGACCACCACCACGTCATAGCTGTGTTCTTCGATCTGATATGCAGACATGCGTTCGTTTTCCTCAGGCGCTGAACAGGACGGTGGCGACCGACAGGATACCGGCGATGCCAAGCGCCCAGCACAGCAGTGTATTCGCAATCAGCAGCGCAGTGCGCAGGCCCTTGGTCGATACGTAGTCCTCGATCACCACCTGCAACCCCTGCATCAGATGCGCAAATGCCGCAGCCATGAACAGCACCGCCACCAGCGCGTGCCACAGGTTCGAATAGGTGGCGACGAACGCCTCATGCCCGTTGCCCAGCGCGCGGCCGAACGGAAAGATGAACAGCAGCGTCAGCGGCACCAGCGCGATCGAGGTCAACCGCTGGCTCCACCAGTGCCCCACCCCTTCACCGGCGGCGCCGTGGCCATGCACGCGGGCGTAATCGGTTCTGTATCCCATGTTCCGGCCTCCTCAGATGACGATGATGACGGTGACGAGGGTCATCACAACCGAGGCGCCCAGCACCACGTAGGAGGATTTCTCCACAATCTCGACGTCCATCATCCGGCCCGTGTCCCAGATCAGGTGACGGATGGAGTTGAGCATGTGATACCACAGCGCCCAGAGCGAGCCGAACAGGATCAGGTTGCCGATCCACGAGGTCAGCAGCCCGTCGACAGTCGCGAAATACTCCGCCGAAAACGCCCCCGCCGCAAACCACCAGACGATCAGCACCGCCGCCAGCGTCATGCCGACCCCGGTGATGCGGTTCAGGATCGAGGTGATGGCCGCCAGCGGCAGGCGATAGACCTGCAGATGCGGCGAAAGCGGGCGGTTGCCCCGGTTCACGTCTGCCATGCGGCGGCTCCTTTGCAGCGACGCCCCTGCATGCGGGGCGCAATCGGTATTCCGTGACATACCGGTTTCTTCCTGAATGTCACGCGCTCAGGCGGCGCAGGCGTCCGATTCGCGGCAATGTTTGCGCCCGCAGCACTCACACGCCCGCTTTCGTGATCACAATTTTTCTGCGTGTGATCACAAGGGCGGCGCGCCGCCGACTCAGACCGGCACCAGCGCCCAGTAATCGAAATCCAGCAGCACCTCGGGCAGATACTTGCCGTCCTCGCCGCGCAGCACGAAGGGCGCGCCCGTGGTCGCCACCAGCCGCAGCCGCAGCGCGCCCACCCCCGGCGCCGCCGTTTCGGCCCGGTCCAGCACCTCGGACCAGGCCCGCACGGTGTCGCCGGCGAAACAGGGGTTGGCATGGGCGCCACCGTTGATCGCCGCGATCATCTGCGCATTGGCCAGCCCGTTGAAGGACAGCGCGCGGCCGAGGCTGATCACATGCCCGCCATAGATCAACCGCTTCCCGTCCGTACGCTGGCTGGCATCGAAATGCACCTTGGCGGTGTTCTGCCACAGCCGCGTGGCCAGCATGTGCTCGGCCTCTTCCACCGTCACGCCGTCCACATGGTCGATGGTCTCGCCCACCGCATAATCCCCCCAGCGGTGCCGCTCCCCCGCCTGCGCGAAGTCATAGGCGGAAAAATCCAGCCCCTTCGGCACCACCAGGTCGCCCGCCGCCACCGCCCCGGCCAGGTCCGGCACCACGGTTTCGGGTGCCGACGCCTCCGGCTCGCGCTTCTTCACCATCACCCAGCGGACATACTCCAGCACCGTCTCGCCGCGCTGGTTCAGCCCCCGCGTGCGCACCCAGACCACGCCGGAGCGCCCGTTCGAGTTCTGCTTAAGCCCGATCACCTGCGATTGCGCCCGCAACGTGTCCCCGGGCCACACCGGCGCCAGAAACCGCCCCTCGGCATAGCCGAGGTTCGCCACCGCGTTCAGGCTGATGTCCGGCACGGTCTTGCCGAATACCGTGTGAAACACGATCAGATCATCCAGCGGACTGGCCCGCAACCCGCAGGCGCGGGCGAATTCGTCCGAGGAATACAGCGCCCCCCGCGCCGGATAGAGCGCGTGATAAAGCGCCCGCTCCCCGCCCGATAGCGTGCGCGGCACCGCATGGTCGATCACCTCGCCCAGCCGATAATCCTCGAAGAACCGCCCCGCCGCGGTCTTGTTTCGCGCCGCCTTGCCCATCGCTTGCCCCTTCATCTTGCCCAAAATACCCGCGGGGGAGGGCGGCTGTAGGCCGCCCGGGGGCGGCAGCCCCCTCACAGACCAGTCGAGGACGGCAGCCCCCTCAGAGCGCCCCCAGTTTCATGCCCGGGTCATACTCCGCGCCCGGCACATCCTTGACCACCGCCTGCGCGCAGCGCATCACGCCGGTGCGCGCGTCGAACGCATAGGCGGGCGCGCCGTGCAGCACCCAGCCCGCGTTCAGCGCTGCCGTCACCTTGTGGCAGAAGGCGGCGTCATCTTCGCCGGTGAGCAATCGATACGCCCGCATCCCGCTCACCCGAAGGGCCAGGGGCCAAGCCAGCCGTGGATCCAGCCCACTACCGCCGTCAGCACCAGCGCCGTCACCACGGCCGCGCCTTCCTTCCAAGCGGGCGCGGGCGGCGGCGGGGTCCAGTCGCGCCCGGCCCGGTTGATCAGGATGACCGACACCACCGCCCAGGCCAGCAACCCGCCGAACAGGATCACGCCCTGCACCGTGCCCACCACCAGCAGATGCGCCACCGCCCAGGCCTTGAACCCGGAAAGCTGCGGATGCCGGATGCGGCGCGCCAGATTGGTCTGCAGCCCCGAGACCGCGAATAGGTAAAAGCCCACCAGCACCAGCAGGTTGTTGATGTGGGTCAGGAACGGCGGACCCACCCACAGCCAGATCGGATCGGCCATGCGCCAGCCCAGCACCATCAGCACGATCCCCGCCAGCACGCTGACCCCGACGATGCCCTTGCCGGCCTCGCCCATCTCGGCCCGGCGTGCCGGGAACAGCCGTTTGAAAAGATGCGGCACCGACCATAGCGCCACCCCGAGGATCAGAACCAGATTGCCCATCATTGTGCCCCTTGCATGGTTGCGATCGCGGCGGCGCGGTCCAGCACCTGCCGCGCGGTCACGATATGCAGATTCTCCACGATCCTGCCATCCACAACCGCGACACCTTCGCCCCGCGCCTGGGCTTCGTCAAAGGCCGCAATCTGGCGGCGGGCCAGGTCGATCTCGGCCTCGGTGGGGGCAAAGACTTCGTTGGCGATCGCCAGTTGCGCGGGGTGGATCAGCGACTTGCCGTCGAATCCCATGTCGCGGCCCTGTTCGCATTCGGCCCGCAGCCCGTCGTCGTCCTTGAACGCATTATACACCCCGTCCACCGCGACGATGCCGGCCACCCGCGCCGCCATCAGGCACATCTGTAGCGCGGTCATCAGCGGCATCCGGTCGGCACGGAAACGGCAGCCCATGTCCTTTGCCAGATCGTTGGTGCCCAGCACGAACCCCGCCATGCGCGGCGCCTGCGCGATCTCCAGCGCGTTCAGCGCGCCGAGCGGGGTTTCCATCATTGCCCAGATGCGCGTGTCCGCAGTCTCGGGGCGCGCATCCAGCAGGTCGGCGAGCGCGGCCACATCGGCGGCGGCGTTGACCTTGGGCAGCAGGATCGCCTCGGGGCGCGTCCCGGCCAGCACGTCCAGATCGGCGCGGCCCCAGTCGCTGTCCAGCGCGTTGATCCGCAACAGTTTCGCGCGCGGGCCATAGTCGGTTTCCGCCAGCGCCTGCGCCAGCAACGCGCGGGCGTTGGCCTTTTCCTCCACCGCAACCGCGTCTTCCAGATCGAAGATGATCGCATCCGCCGCCAGCCCCGCCGCCTTTTCCAGCGCGCGGCCCTTGGCGCCGGGAATATAGAGGACGGAGCGGAACGGGCGGGTGTCCATGGGCGTCTTCCTTTTGGCGCGCGCCGACCATGGCAGGGGCGGCCGGGCAAGAATGTTGCGCCGTAACCTGCATGATCCGACACGAATGACAAGGGGTTTCGCCGCGTTGCAGCAACGGGGGTGTTGCGCCGCGCGCACCAGATTAACCTGAAAGTCGACAGCGCGCGCGCATCCTGATCGCCTGACATCCGCCCGCTTGCACCCCGACCGAAAGGACCTTGCCATGCCCGCGCGCCTTCTTTCCCTTTGCGCTGCCCTCTTCCTGCTCACCGCCGCTCCTGCCGCCGCGCAGCAGATGCAATGCGGCGAACGGGACCGCGTGATCGCGCTTCTGACCGAGCGGCTGCAACAGGCGGTCCGCGCGCGCGGCATCGCCGGGCGCGCGGTGATGGAGCTTCACGTCGCGCCCGAATCGGGGGACTGGACCATCACCGTGAGCCTGCCCAACGGGATGACCTGCCTGTTGGCCAATGGCAAAGGGTTCGAGCCGGTCGAAAGCGCCCAACCGGCGCGCGGCACGCCGGTCTGACCCGCCCCAGGGCCGCCGCAGCCCCCGAACGCCCATATGTGGGCGCTATCATCCGGTCTGACGCCGATGCTGCGTTGCAGCAGCCTTGCGCGCGGGCGCCCGAGCGACTAGGCAAGGCGCGTTCATTCACCGACCGGAGACCAAGCCATGGCCAGACCCAAGATCGCCCTCATCGGAGCGGGGCAGATCGGCGGCACGCTCGCGCATCTCGCCGCGATCAAGGAACTGGGGGATGTCGTGCTGTTCGACATCGCCGAAGGCACCCCGCAGGGCAAGGCGCTCGATATCGCCGAAAGCGGCCCCTCCGAAGGGTTCGATGCCGTGCTCAAGGGCACCAACGATTATGCCGATATCGCCGGGGCCGATGTCTGCATCGTCACCGCCGGGGTGCCGCGCAAGCCGGGGATGAGCCGTGATGACCTGCTGGGCATCAACCTGAAGGTCATGAAGGCTGTGGGCGAAGGCATCCGCGACAACGCGCCGGATGCCTTTGTCATCTGCATCACCAACCCGCTTGATGCCATGGTCTGGGCCCTGCGCGAGTTCTCGGGCCTGCCGCATGAAAAGGTCGTGGGCATGGCGGGTGTGCTGGATTCGGCGCGCTTCCGGCATTTCCTGAGCCTGGAGTTCAACGTCTCCATGCGCGATGTGACCGCCTTCGTGCTGGGCGGGCATGGCGACACCATGGTGCCGCTGGTGCGCTATTCCACCGTGGCGGGCATTCCGCTGCCCGATCTGGTGGAAATGGGCTGGACCACGCAGGACAAGCTCGATCAGATCGTCCAGCGCACCCGCGACGGCGGGGCCGAGATCGTGGGTCTGCTGAAGACCGGATCGGCCTTCTACGCGCCCGCGACCAGCGCCATCGAAATGGCCGAGTCCTATCTGAAGGATCAGAAGCGCCTCTTGCCCTGCGCGGCCTGGTGCGACGGGCAATTCGGGTTGAAGGGCATGTATGTCGGCGTGCCCACGGTCATCGGCGCAGCCGGGATCGAAAGGATCGTGGACATCAAGCTGACCAAGGACGAGCAGGCCATGTTCGACAATTCGGTCGGCGCGGTGCGCGGTCTGGTCGAGGCCTGCAAGGGGATCGATTCCAGCCTCGCCTGAACCAACTGCCCGGACCTTTCCGCCTTCGGCCCCGGTTTCCGGGGCCGTTTGCTTTTCCGGAACCGCCGTTGCCTGCGCGCATCTGTCGCATCATGACGCAGTGCAGCAAAACGTGATCACAGTTTTTCAAGCTGTGATCACAAGGGCAGGTTTTCCGCAGTTGATAGCGCAAACCGGTGAAAAACCCCTTGTTCAGAGCGCGGTTTCGTTCAAGGAAGGTGCAAGACTGGACCAATAAATCGAGGGGGGCAAGCGCTGTGAACATCCACGAATACCAGGCCAAGGGGTTGCTGCGAGGCTATGGAGTGCCCGTGGCGGAGGGGCGCGCGGTGCTGCGAGCCGAAGAGGCAAAGACCGCAGCCGGGGCGCTGGAGGGCCCGGTGTGGGTGGTCAAGGCGCAGATTCACGCGGGCGGACGCGGCAAGGGCACGTTCAAGGAAGGGTCGGCAGGCTCGGGCGGCGGCGTGCGGATCGCCAAGTCGGTCGAGGAAGCCGCCGAGCAGGCGCAGGCCATGCTGGGCCGCACGCTGGTCACCCATCAGACCGGGCCTGCGGGCAAGGCGGTGGGGCGCATCTACATCGAGGAAGGCGCCGAGATCGACCGCGAACTCTATCTCGCGTTGCTGGTGGACCGTGTCACCTCGCGCGTGAGCTTCGTCTGCTCGACCGAGGGTGGCGTGGACATCGAGGAAGTGGCGGCCAGCACGCCGGAAAAGATCCTGTCCTTCAGCGTCGATCCGGCCACGGGCATCCAGCCCTTCCACGGCCGCCGGGTGGCCTTTGCGCTGGGGCTTTCGGGCAAGCAGGTCAAGCAATGCGTGGACCTGGTGGGCAAGCTCTACAAGCTGTTCATGGAGCGCGACGCCGAGATGGTTGAGATCAACCCGCTGATCGTCACCAAGGGCGGCGACCTGCGCTGTCTGGACGCCAAGATGGGCTTCGATTCCAACGCGCTCTACCGCCAGCCCGACATTCTGGCGCTGCGTGACGAAAGCGAAGAGGACCCCAAGGAACTGGCGGCCTCCAAGTTCGACCTCAACTACATCGCGCTGGATGGCGAGATCGGCTGCATGGTCAACGGCGCCGGGCTGGCGATGGCGACCATGGACATCATCAAGCTCAACGGCGCGGAGCCGGCGAACTTCCTCGATGTCGGCGGCGGGGCCACGAAGGACAAGGTGACCGAGGCGTTCAAGATCATCACCTCGGACCCCAACGTGAAGGGGATCCTGGTCAACATCTTCGGCGGCATCATGCGCTGCGACGTGATCGCCGAGGGCGTGGTTTCGGCGGTGCGCGAGGTGGGCCTGCAGGTGCCGCTGGTGGTGCGGCTGGAAGGCACCAACGTGGAACAGGGCAAGGAGATCATCAACGCCTCCGGCCTGGATGTGATTGCCGCCGATGACCTGGGCGACGCGGCGGCGAAGATCGTCAAGGCAGTGAAAGGATAATCCGATGGCCGTACTCGTAGACAAGCACACCAAGGTCATCTGCCAGGGCTTCACCGGCTCGCAGGGCACCTTTCACTCCGAACAGGCGATCGCCTATGGCACGCAGATGGTCGGGGGCGTGACCCCGGGCAAGGGCGGGCAGGAGCATCTGGGCCTGCCGGTGTTCGACAGCGTGCACGAGGCGAAGGCGAAGACCGGGGCCAATGCCTCGGCCATCTATGTGCCGCCACCCTTCGCCGCCGACGGCATCCTGGAAGCCATCGACGCAGGCATGGAACTGATCGTCTGCATCACCGAAGGCATCCCGGTGCTGGACATGATGCGTGTCAAGCGCGCGCTGGAGGGGTCCAGTTCCATCCTTGTCGGCCCCAACTGCCCCGGTGTCATCACGCCCGATGCCTGCAAGATCGGCATCATGCCCGGCCATATCCACAAGCGCGGCTCGGTCGGCGTGGTCTCGCGTTCAGGGACCCTGACCTACGAGGCGGTGAAGCAGACCACCGATGTGGGGCTGGGGCAGTCCACCTGCGTCGGCATCGGCGGCGATCCGATCAAGGGGACCGAACACATCGACGCGCTGGAATGGTTCCTGGCCGATGACGAGACCGAGTCGATCATCATGATCGGCGAGATCGGCGGCTCGGCCGAGGAGGAGGCCGCGCAGTTCCTGATCGACGAGGCCAAGCGCGGGCGCAAGAAACCCACCGCCGGGTTCATCGCCGGGCGCACCGCGCCGCCGGGACGTCGCATGGGCCACGCGGGCGCCATTGTCGCCGGTGGCAAGGGCGGCGCCGATGACAAGATCGAAGCCATGCAGGCCGCCGGCATCACCGTCGCCGACAGCCCCGCAACCCTGGGGCAGGCGGTGCTGAAGGCCATGGGGAAAGCGTAGCCCCGGCCTCGGGACCGGTATCTGGAGGAGATGAGAGCGATGAGCCCGGTCAGTGCCGTCAAGGACGGTTTCGTCAAGGCCTTCACATTCGCGGGGCGATCGCGCCGCCCGGAATACTGGTGGTTCTTCGGCTTCGTCTTCGTCGGCGCGGCGGTGATCGGCGCGGTGGAGGCCGCCGCGTTGGGCGCGCCGGGCCGGGTAGTGCGCTTCTTCCAGATCCTGGTGTTCATCCCGTTCCTGGCCGTGGGGTGGCGGCGATTGCAGGATACCGGACGTCCCGGATGGTATCTGCTGATCCCGGTGGCGGTGGTGGTGGCAAGCTGGTTCCTGGTCGGCTCGGCGCCGGGGCAGGTGCTGCCCGAAGGCACGATCATCGCCCCCGCGCCGGGGCAGGGGCTGGGCGCCGGGCTCAGCCCGGCGGTGCTGACCGGGGCCACGGTGGCGCAGGTGCTGGCAGGGGTGGTGATCGTCTGGTGGATGACCCTGCCCAGCCAGCGCGGCGCCAACGACTACGGCCCCGAACCGCGCGTCCGATAATGCGGGATGGCCGCCACCGAAACCGACCCCGTTCACCGTAGCGCAAGGGTGCAGACATGACCGAACAGAGCCCCAACGACCAGTTTCAGGCCGAAAGCTTCCTGCACGGGAACAACGCCGCCTGGGTGGACCGACTGCACGCCCGTTATGCCGAAGACCCTGGCGCGGTCGATGAGGCCTGGGCCGCGTTCTTCGATGCCCTGGCCGAAGAGGACGGCGCCGTACGCGCGCAGGCCAGCGGGCCAAGCTGGGCGCGCCGCGACTGGCCGCCCGTGCCGGGCGATGATCTGACCGCCGCGCTGACCGGTGAATGGCCGCAGGCCGCCGCGCCCGCAGTCCCGGCCGCAGACGTGAAATCCGCCGCGCAGAAGCTGCAGGGCAAGGCCGCCGACAAGGGCGTCACTCTGACCGAGGAGCAGGTGCGCCGCGCGGTGCTGGATTCGGTGCGCGCGCTGATGGTGATCCGCGCCTATCGCATCCGTGGCCATCTGGTGGCCGATCTGGACCCGCTGGGGATGCGTGACGAGACTCCGCACCCGGAACTGGACCCCAAATCCTATGGCTTCACCGACGCGGACATGGAGCGGCCGATCTTCCTGGACAATGTGCTGGGGCTGGAAATGGCCTCCATGCGCGAGATCGTGGACATCCTCAAGCGCACCTATTGCGGCACCTTCGCACTGCAGTTCATGCACATCTCGGACCCCGAGCAGGTCAACTGGCTCAAGGAGCGGATCGAGGGGTTCGGCAAGGAAATCGCCTTCACCAAGCAGGGGCGCCGCGCGATCCTGAACAAGCTGGTCGAGGCTGAGGGCTTCGAGAAGTTCCTGCACGTCAAGTACATGGGAACCAAGCGCTTTGGCCTCGATGGGGGCGAGGCGGTGATCCCCGCGATGGAGCAGATCATCAAGCGCGGCGGCGCGCTTGGGGTCCGCGAAATCGCCATAGGCATGCCGCACCGGGGGCGGCTGTCGGTGCTGGCCAATGTGATGGCCAAGCCCTATCGCGCCATCTTCAACGAATTCCAGGGCGGCAGCTTCAAGCCCGAGGATGTGGACGGCTCGGGCGACGTGAAATACCACCTCGGCGCGTCCAGCGACCGCGAGTTCGACGGCAACGAGGTGCACCTCTCGCTGACCGCCAACCCTTCGCATCTGGAAGCGGTGAACCCGGTCGTGCTGGGCAAGGTGCGCGCCAAGCAGGACCAGTTCAACGACAGCGAACGCGCTTCGGTTCTGGGCATCCTGCTGCACGGCGATGCCGCCTTTGCCGGTCAGGGCGTGGTGGCCGAAGGCTTCGGTCTGTCGGGCCTGCGCGGGCACCGCACGGGCGGGACCATCCACATCATCGTCAACAACCAGATCGGGTTCACCACGGCGCCGCATTTCAGCCGCTCTTCGCCCTATCCGACCGATATCGCGCTGATGGTCGAGGCGCCGATCTTCCACGTCAACGGCGACGACCCCGAGGCGGTGGTCCACGCCGCCAAGGTCGCGACCGAGTTTCGCCAGAAGTTCCGCAAGGACGTGGTGATCGATGTCTTCTGCTATCGCCGCTTCGGGCATAACGAAGGCGACGAGCCCATGTTCACCAATCCGATCATGTACAATCGGATCAAGAAGCACAAGACGACCCTGCAGCTTTACACCGACCGGCTGGTCAAGGACGGGCTGATACCCGAGGGCGAGATCGAGGACATGAAGGCCGCCTTTCAGGCGTATCTGAACGAGGAGTTCGAGGCCGGCAAGACCTTCAAGCCGAACAAGGCCGACTGGCTGGACGGGCGCTGGTCGCACCTGGATCGCAAGGGCGAGGAATACCAGCGCGGCGAGACTTGGATCACGAAAGAGACGATGGATGAGGTCGGCCGCGCCCTGACCACCTATCCCGAAGGCTTCAATATCCACCGCACGGTGGGGCGGCTCCTGGACGCCAAGAAGAAGATGTTCGAGACCGGCAAGGGCTTCGACTGGGCCACGGCCGAGGCGCTGGCCTTCGGCTCGCTGCTGACCGAAAGCTACCCGGTGCGACTGTCGGGGCAGGACAGCACCCGCGGCACCTTCAGTCAGCGCCACTCGGCGCTGGTGGATCAGGAGACCGAGGAACGCTACTACCCGCTCAACCACATCAAGGCCGGGCAGTCGCGCTACGAGGTCATTGACTCGATGCTCTCGGAATACGCGGTGCTGGGCTTCGAGTATGGCTATTCACTGGCCGAGCCCAACGCGCTGGTCATGTGGGAAGCGCAGTTCGGCGATTTCGCCAACGGCGCGCAGATCATGTTCGACCAGTTCATCAGTTCGGGCGAGTCGAAATGGCTGCGCATGTCGGGGCTGGTGATGCTGCTGCCGCATGGCTACGAGGGGCAGGGGCCGGAGCACTCCAGCGCAAGGCTGGAGCGGTTCCTGCAGCAGTGTGCGCAGGACAACTGGATCGTCGCCAACTGCACCACACCCGCGAACTATTTCCACATCCTGCGCCGTCAGATCCACCGCAGCTACCGCAAGCCGCTGGTGCTGATGACGCCGAAATCGCTCCTGCGCCACAAGCTCGCCATCTCCGAGATCGAGGATTTCATCGACGGCGCCAGCTTTCACCGGGTGCTCTGGGATGACGCGCAGAAGGGCAACAGCGACACCGAACTGAAACCCGATGACAAGATCAAGCGCGTGGTCTGCTGCTCGGGCAAGGTCTATTTCGACCTGCTGGAAGAGCGCGACGCCCGCGGCATCGATGACATCTACCTGATGCGGGTGGAGCAGTTCTACCCGTTCCCGGCAATGTCGATGCTCAAGGAACTGGAGCGCTTCCCCAACGCCGATGTCGTCTGGTGCCAGGAAGAGCCGAAGAACCAGGGCGCCTGGAGCTTCATCGAGCCGAATATCGAGTGGGTGCTCAGCCGTATCGAAAGCCGGTCCAAGCGCCCGGTCTATGTCGGCCGACCGGCCACCGCCTCGCCCGCCACGGGTCTGGCCAGCCAGCACAAGCAACAGCAAGAGGCGCTTGTCAACGAAGCGCTGACGATCGAGGGGTAAGTCATGTCAACCGAAGTCCGCGTGCCCACTCTGGGCGAAAGCGTCACCGAAGCCACCGTCGCCACCTGGTTCAAGAAGCCTGGCGACAGCGTGGCCGTGGACGAGATGCTGTGCGAGTTGGAAACCGACAAGGTCACGGTCGAGGTGCCCTCGCCCGCCGCCGGGGTGCTGGCCGATCTGGTCGCCGAGGAAGGCGACACCGTGGGCGTGGACGCGCTGCTGGCGGTGATCTCGGAAGCGGGCGAGGCAGGGTCCGAGACGCCCGAGCCGCGCCCCTCGGTAGCGAAGGCAGAAGCGGTGGAGGCCGCGGACACCGGCGACGACGAGAACGCAGGCGGCGAGGCGGTGGACGTGATGGTGCCCGCACTGGGCGAAAGCGTGACCGAGGCTACGGTGGCAAGCTGGTTCAAGAAGCCCGGCGACAAGGTCGAGGCCGACGAGATGCTTTGCGAACTGGAAACCGACAAGGTCAGCGTCGAGGTGCCCGCCCCCGCCGCCGGAACCCTGCACGAGATCCTCGCCGACGAAGGCGCCACGGTCGAGGCTGGCGGCAAGCTGGCGGTGATCGCGCCCTCGGGCGCTGCCGCGCCTAAGAAGAAAGAGGCCAAGGCCACGGAGTCGAAACCTGACGACAGCGGCGGCAAGGACGTGGAGGACGCGCCTTCGGCCAAGAAGATGATGGCCGAGAAGGGCATTGATCGCGATCAGGTCACCGGCACCGGCCGCGACGGGCGCGTGATGAAGGAAGACGTGCAAAAGGCCGCCGGCGCGGGCACGGCCCCGGCGGCGCAGGCTGCGCCTGCCCCGACCGCGCCCGCCCCCCGCGCTCCGGTTCCCGCCGAAGATGCCGCGCGCGAGGAACGGGTGAAGATGACCCGCCTGCGCCAGACCATCGCGCGGCGG
>SKMI01000154.1 GCA_007121115.1 Paracoccaceae bacterium
CCCAACGCCTGTGCCGTCGCAGGGAACCTGCGGCGGTTCAGGGGGCGGGAGCATCCCTTTTCCGGTCAGTGCCCGCGATCCGGAGTGGCGCGCGTTCTGCACTGTCATGGCGACGGTGCGCCGCGGCTCAGGTCGCCGATCCGGCCACGGCGACAGGCTGCGCCGCCCCCGCGCCGCGCCAGAAACGCAGCATCAGCAGCACCGCCGCCAGCGTCAGCCCGATCACCAGCCCGAACCAGATCCCCTGCGGCCCGAAGCCGAAGGTCACGCCCAGGAGATAGCTGCCGCCGAACCCCGCGATCCAGTAGCTTCCGGCGGCGATATACATGGGCACCCGCGTATCCTTGACCCCGCGCAACAGCCCCATGGCCATCACCTGCGCCGCATCCGCCAACTGAAACAGCGCCGCTACCAGCAGCAGCGACACGCCCAGCGGGATGATCACCGCGCGCTCGGGGTCGTCCGGCGCCAGGAACAGCCCCACCATTGGCGCGGCGAAGGCCACATAGACTCCCATGGTCAGCGTGGCAAAGACCAGCGACACCGCCACCGCCGCCTGCCCGCCCCGGCGCAGCGCCGCGTGGTCCCCGCGCCCGCGCGCGCGTCCCACCACCACCGTCGCCGCGTTCGACAGACCCAGATGGATCATGAAGAACGCCGCCGTGATCTCCAGCGCGATCCCGTGGGCCGCCAGTTCGCGGGTGCCAAACCAGCCCATCAGGATCGCCGTGGCCGCGAACAGCCCCGCCTCGGCCACCAGCGCGATGCCGATGGGCCAGCCCAGCCGCCAGACCTGCGCCATGGCCGCCCAGTCCGGCCGCCAGAACCGCGCCCAAAGCGTGTAGCGGCGCAGGGCAGGCAGCCAGGCGCAATAGAGCATCAGCGCCAGCGCGCTGGCCAGTTGCACGATGATCGTGGCAATCGCCGCCCCGCGCACACCCATCGCGGGCACGCCCAGGTTGCCGAAGATGAACACCCAGTTCGCCGCGATGTTGACGAAGACCGCCGCAACCGTGACCCAGAGCACCACCTGCGTGCGTTCCAGTGCGGCCAGGTAGCACTTGAGCACCATCACCATCAGCGCGGGCAACATGGCGAAGACCAGGATGCGCAGGTAATCCTGCGTCAGCGCCGCCACCTCGGGCGGCTGCGAGAGCGCCAGCAGGATCGGCCCGGACCACCAAAGAAGCGGCATCACCCCCAGCCCGAAGGCCACCGACAGCCACAGCCCCATGCGCGTGGCGCGGCGCACTTCGGTATCGTCCCCAGCCGCGGCCGCCGTTGCCACCATGGGCATCACCGCATTGGCGATGCCCGACCCGAGGATGAAAAGCGTGAAGAACACCGTCGCCCCCAGCACGCCCGCGGCCAGGTCGGTCACGCCGTACCAGCCCAGCATCACCGTATCGGTGATCTGCAGCGCGAACTGCGCCAGATGACTGCCGGCAAGCGGCAGCCCCAGCGCCAGAACCAGCCGCGCGTCGGCCATATGCGAACGGAAGGGAAGCATCGGCCCCGCTTACGCCCCGCCCCGCGGCGCGGCAAGAGGCATCGGAGCCAGGTCAGGGACCGCAGGTTGCGCGAAGGGGGCAGGATATGCCGAAGGCTGGACCGGGGACCGGACACGGCACCCTTGCAGAATGCGTCACCCGGAGCACCGGAGCCGCGGGGCGAAAACGGAGCGGCACGAGGGCCAGCCCACGGGTCGCGCTCAGTTCAGGGTCGCGGCCGACGTGCGCGCCGCAACAGGGTCAGCAGGCCACCGCAGACGCTGCGCGCTCGGCGCGGCGCATCCGCTTGGCTGCGCGCTGCCAGGGCAAGGGCTGCGTCAGCGCCGCGCTCTCCGTGATGATCCAGCCTGTCCAGCGCTTGCGTGCGGGCATGGTCCTGTCCTTTCCTGAAACGGTGTTGGCCTCTGCTCAGGAACCGAGGATGTTAACCATTTCAGGCACAATCATGACGCGGTGCGGACCGTTTGATGACCCTTGGCGCCGCTGGTTCGCCTGCGCTCAGCCGGCCGCCCCTGCACGCGTTGCCATCGTCAGCGGCTGCACCTGCATCCGGGTCAGCGACCGCCAGAGCCATTCCCAGGGACCAAACAGGAACCACGCGAACCACAGCCGCGCGAACCCTGCCAGCAGCGCAATGCTTGCCAGCGCCACCAGCAGCACCTGCGCCGTGCCCAGCGTGCCGATCAACCCCAAGCCCCAGCCATAGAACACCGCGCCCCCCAGCGCGGCGGACATCAGGTAGCCGGTCAGGCTCATCCGTCCCAGCGGCGCCAGCGCCCGGTGCACCCATCCAGTGCGCGCGCTGCCCAGCAGGTAGCCAAGCACCAACAGATAGCCCAGCGCCATGATCGGTGCGTGCAGCACCCCGAGTGCCGCGACAAGCGTCGCCTCCGCCCCGGCACCCAGTTGCAGCCCAAGGCCCAGACCCATCAGCGCCGCCCCTGCGCCCAACCATGACACGGGAACGCCCGCGCGCAGGCGCTTGAGCATCCCCGAAAGCCCCGCCGCCAACCCCAGCAGGAACAGCCCCGACAGCATGAACAGCCGCATCAACAGCAGGCTGTCGACCCCATCGGTGGCGTTCAGCACCATGTCGAGGTTCTGCCGCACGGTGTCGCCATAGGCGGGCGAGGCATAGACCTCGAGGTTCTCCACATGCCCCTGCGGCACCGGCTCGGGCCGCGCAAAGCCGCCAAGGGCCAGGATCACCGGCCCCGAGGCCAGCAAGGCAGCGCCCGCGCCCACCAGCACGCGCTGCGAGAAACGCGCCGCCAGCGGCAGCACCAGCCCCAGCGCGGCATAGGACATCAGGATATCCGCCCAGAACAGGAACAGCGCGTTAAACAGACCCAGGCCCGCCAGCACCAGCAAACGGCGCAGGAAAAGCATCCCCGGCGCCTCGCCCTGCGCGGCCGCGCTGCGCAGGATCAGGCTGAAGCTCAGCCCGAAGAGGAAGGAAAACGCCGCCAGCGCCTTGCCTTCGAACAGCACGTCCAGCCCGTGCCAGAGCGCCATATCGAACGGTCCCAGCGCCTCGGCCCGCGCATCCGGCGTCAAGTAGGCCAGCCCCGAAATGGTGAGCATGTTGACCACGATCACCGCGCTCAGGACCAACGCCCGAAGGGTGTCCAGCCGGGTCTCCCGGCCTGCACCGGCTGACGTCTGTGCACCGCCTTCCAAGGCGGCCATTTCCGTCGCTGCCCCCGTCGCTGCCCCCGTCGCTGCCATGATCTCGCGCCTTTCCGCTGCCGTGCTCACGCCACCGCTCCATACCGCGGGTTCGACAAATATAGGTCACGCGATTGCGAGGCGCTTCCGGCACCGGGCCGCTTGCGCGGATTTCAGCCGGAACAGGCCGCGTTCATCGGCAGAAATCCGCGCGTATGCCGGGCGCGCCAAGGGCCGGCCCGAGCCCAGTGCTCAGACACTCAGGCAGATGTATTTCATCTCCAGATAATCCTCGATCCCGTGGCGCGAGCCTTCGCGGCCCAGTCCGGACTGCTTGACGCCGCCGAAGGGCGCGACCTCGGTCGAGATGATGCCGGTGTTCACGCCGACGATGCCGTATTCCAGCGCCTCCTGCACGCGGGTGATGCGGCCCACATCGCGGGCGTAGAAATAGGCCGCGAGACCGAAGATGGTGTCATTGGCCTGGGCGATCGCCTCGGCCTCGGTGTCGAAGCGAAAGATCGGTGCGAGGGGGCCGAAGGTCTCTTCCTGCGCCACCTTCATGGACGGCGTGACCCCGGTGACGATGGTGGGCTGGAAGAAATTGCCCCCCTGCGCGTGCCGCGCCCCGCCGGTGCGCACCTGCCCGCCCTGCGCCAGCACATCGGCGATATGTTCCTCGACCTTGCTCAGCGCATCGGCATTGATCAGCGGGCCCAGATCAACGCCCGGCTCCAGCCCGTCGCCCACCTGCATCGCCTCCACCGCCGCTGTCAGTTTTTCGACAAAGGCATCATGCACCGCGGCCTGCACATAGATCCGGTTGGCGCAGACGCAGGTTTGCCCGTTGTTGCGATATTTCGACATGATTGCGCCCTGCACCGCCGCGTCCAGATCGGCGTCATCGAATACGATGAACGGCGCGTTACCCCCCAATTCCATGGAACATTTCATAACCTGATCGGCGGCTTGCCGCAGCAGGATGCGGCCCACCTCGGTGCTGCCCGTGAATGTCAGTTTTCGAACAGTCGGGTTCTCACAAAACTCCTTGCCGATATCCGAGGACCGCGACGACGGGATGACCGAAAGCACACCTGCCGGCACACCTGCCCGTTCCGCCAGAACCGCCATGGCCAGCGCCGACAGCGGCGTTTCCGCGGCCGGGCGGGCGACAAAGCCGCAGCCCACCGCCAGCGCCGGAGCCACCTTGCGCGCGATCATCGCGTTGGGAAAGTTCCACGGCGTAATCGAGGCCGCAACCCCGATGGGCTGGCGGATCACGCTGATGCGCTTGTCAGGCTGGTGGCCGGGGATGGTCTCGCCGTAGACGCGCTTGGCCTCCTCGCCGAACCATTCGATGAAACTGGCGCCATAGGCGATCTCGCCCTTCGCCTCGGCCAGCGGCTTGCCCATCTCGGCGGTCAGGATGGTGGCCAGATCGTCGGCGTTTTCCATCATCAGATCATGCCAACGGCGCAGCACCTGCGCGCGCTCCTTGGCCGTGCGCGCCGCCCAGTCGGCCCGTGCGCGCTCGGCGGCGTCGATGGCGCGGGCGGTCTCGGCGCGCGAGAAATCGGCCACCTGCGCGATCACGTCGCCGCGCGCGGGATTGCGCACCGCGAAGGTGGCGCCGTCATCGGCATCGACCCAGTCCCCGGCGATGAACCCGCGCGTGCGCAGCAACTCCGGGTCACGCAGCATGGCGGCAAGATCGGTATTGTCATCAAGCATCTGGCTCTCCTTCCGGATCATCGCGGACAGCTTAACCGCAGGGCACGGCGGATGACCACCCTGCCCGGCCCGCCCCCGCGCAAGGAATTGTTTACTTCCGGCTGCTATTCCTGCGGCAGGACACCCGGCGGAACCGGTATGGCACGCAGAGCAAGACCCGCAGAAACGCAGACCGACGCCGCTGCAACGCCCGCGCCGGATGGCAGGACTGCGCCCGCGCATGTTGCGGCGGATATCGCGCCGAAATCATTCGCCCCCGCCAAGGAACCCGGCACGGACAAACCGGAAGCGAACCCCATAACGCGCGAAGATCAGGCTCTTGGTTCGGAGATGGCGGCACGCGCGTCGTTGCGGCTGCTGCCGCAGGGTCCGGTCGGCGACGGGAATCCTGACGGCGCCTCCTTCGCGGAGCTTGCGCTGCGCCATTGCGGCGACGGGGTGGTTGTGACCGATGCCGACCGCCGCACGCTCTGGGTCAATGCCGCCTTCACCACGCTGACCGGCTACACGCTCGAACATCTGCGCGATCAGGACCCGGGGACTGTCCTGCAGGGGCCGGACACCGACCCCGCCACCATCCGCGCAATCCGGGAGGCCAAGGCGCAGCGGCGCGAGCTGCGCTGCGATATCCTGAACTACAACCGCGCGGGGGACCCCTATTGGGTCGAACTGCACATCGTGCCCGTGCATGACCTCATGGGCCGCCATACCCATTTCGTCTCGACCTTGCGCGAAATCACCGCGCGCAAGGAACTCGAGGATCAGAACGAGAGCATGCGCCAGACCGAGAGCATGCGCCAGGCCGAGCGCCAGTTGCTCGCCCAGACCAGCGAATGGCTCTATTCCGCGCGCTCCTCGGACGAGTTGATGATGGTGGTCCAGCGCGCCATGCACACGCTGATCCCCGAGGCTGACGGCGCACTCTACGTCTATGCCAATTCGCGCGACACGCTGGACCTGGCCGCGCGCTGGGGCACAGCGCCCGAGGCCTTCGCCGCCCGCATCGCCCCCGAGGATTGCTGGGCCTTGCGGCGCGGGCGCGCCTACAGCTACGGGCTGAAGGCGATCGAGTTTGCCTGCGACCATGTGCATGGCGATGTCGCACCGCCCTTCTTCTGCCTGCCGATCATTGCCCATGGCGAAACCATCGGGCTGTTGCACCTGCGCTTCGACGGGTTCGAGGAAGGCGGGCTTCTGCGCCACATGCGCGAACAGGTGCTGCGCCACCGCTGGGACCTGGGCCTGATCTGCGCCGAGCAGATCAGCCTTGCCATCGCCAACGTCCGCCTGCGTCAGGAGCTTGAGGATCAATCGGTGCGCGACCCTCTGACCGGGCTGTGGAACCGGCGCTGGTTTCTGGACGCGGCGCACCGCGAACTGGCCCGCGCGCGCGACACAGGCAGGCCGTTGTCGCTGATCTCGCTCGATGTGGACCATTTCAAACGGTTCAACGACCACCACGGCCATGACGCCGGCGACACCGTCCTGCGCGAAGTCGGCGCGCTGATGCGCACGCATTTCCACGGCGACTGCCGCCCCTGCCGACTGGGAGGCGAGGAATTCGTGATCCTGTGCGTGAACACACCCTGCGATGCAGCGCTGGAGCTTGCGCACGGTTTCGCACAGGTCCTGAAGGACGTGCGCATCGCCTATGACGGCCAGATGCTACCGCCGATCACCGTCTCGGGCGGCATCTCGAGCCACCCGGGGCACGCCGATTCGGTGCTCCGCCTGCTCAAGATCGCCGACACCGCGCTTTACGCCGCAAAGGAAGCCGGGCGCGACCGCATACTGATTGCCGAAGCAGTCACGGGATCATCCCCCGGCCATTCCACCAAACAGACCGAGGCCGAGCGAAACCGGCCGCCCCCGCCGCAACGCGCGCAAGGCGCCAAATGCTGAAACACGTCCCGGCGGCAAGGCGGCAAGGCAATCGGACCGCCATACTGTCACCTCGGCCCGCGCTCTCGACCATCGCACCCTGCGGCGCCTGCCCGCGATGCGCCTGACGATCTTGCCGGGCGGGCGAAAGCCCCCTTTCGCGGAAGCCTTGGGCGTTCGGACCTTCAACAAGCTGCCGGACACCCTTTGTCATGCTGAGCCGTGGTGTTGGCAGACAAGGGGTCGCCTTCGGTACCTCTGCCACAAGATCGGCCTCGTCCGTCGGGGCAACCATGACGCTGGCCCGGCGAGTCCCCCTGACAGGGCCCGCGCGCGCCGTCAGACCTCGACCGCCAGCGCCTCCTGCACGCCCACGCCGAACACGCGCTTGTAGCGCTCGATCTGCGCGGGCGGTCCCATGGCCTTGTTGGGGTTGTCCGACAGCTTGACAGTCGGCCGCCCGTTCGCCGCCATGGCCTTGCACACCAGCGAGAAGGGCGCCAGCCGGTCGCCTTCGCACAGGCCCCGAAAGTCGTTGGTCAGCAGCGTCCCCCAACCGAAACTGACCCGAACCCGCCCGGAAAACTGTCGGTGCAGCGCTTCGATCTTGTCCACGTCCAGCCCGTCCGAGAAGATGATGAGCTTCTGGCGCGGGTCCTCCCCGTGGCGCTTCCACCAGTCGATGGCAATCTCGGCCCCTTCCTCGGGGCGACCGGAATCAACCCGGATACCGGTCCAGCCTGCCAGCCAGTCCGGCGCGCGGTCCAGAAACCCGCGCGTGCCGAAAGTGTCCGGCAGGATGATCCGCAGGTTGCCCGAATGCTCGGCGTGCCAGTCGGCCAGCACCTGATAGGGCGCGGCCGCCAGTTCCTCGTCGGTGTCAGCGAGCGCGGCATAGACCATGGGCAGTTCATGCGCGTTGGTACCGATGGCCTCGACCTCGCGGCGCATGGCGATCAGGCAGTTCGAAGTGCCCGCAAAGCGCTCCCCCAACCCCTCGATCATCGCCTGCACGCACCAGTCCTGCCACAGGAAACTGTGCCGCCGCCTTGTACCGAAATCGGCGATGCGCAGGCCATCAATCGGCTGCAGGCGCTCGATCTTCTCCCACAAACGGGTCATGGCGCGGGCATAGAGAATCTGCAATTCGAACCGCTTCATCCCGCCCAGCACGGCGCGGCCGCGCAGCTCCATCAGCACCGCCAGCGCCGGGATCTCCCACAGCATAACCTCGGGCCAGGCACCCTCGAAGGTCAGTTCGTACTGATCGCCCACCCGCTCCAGGTGATAGGGCGGCAGGCGCAACCCTTCGAACCACTCCATGAAATCCGGGCGGAACATCTGGCGCTTGCCATAGAACGTGTTGCCTCGCAGCCAGGTGGATTCCCCGCGCGACAGCGACAGGCTGCGAATGTGGTCCAGTTGTTCGCGCAACTCGCCTTCGTCGACCAGTCGCGCCAGCGGCACATGGTCCGAACGGTTGATCAGACTGAAGGTCACCCGCGTGCCGGGCCGGTTGGTGAAAACCGACTGGCACATCAGCAGCTTGTAGAAATCCGTATCGATCAGCGACCGCACGATCGGATCGAGCTTCCAGCGGTGATTGTAGACGCGGGTGGCGATATCCATGCCGCGGCCCTACCCCAGTTCGACCCCGGCGGTCCGCATCGCCTTGCGCGCCGCGTCGAGCGAACCGTCAAGGTCGATCCCCCGGCACAGCCCCTCCAGTACCCGCACCGAAAAGCCCAGCCGCGCCGCATCCAGCGCCGAATACTGCACGCAGAAATCCGTGGCCAACCCAACCATGTCGAGCGCCTCGACCCCGCGGGTGCGCAGATACCCTTCCAGCCCGGTGGGCGTTTCATGGTCGTTCTCGAAGAACGCCGAATAGCTGTCGATCGCGCGCCGGAACCCCTTGCGGATGATCAGCTCCGCCCGGTCCACGTCCAGATCGGGGTGAAACGCGGCGCCATGGCTGCCCTGCACGCAATGATCGGGCCAAAGCACCTGCGGGCCATAGGGCATCTCGGTCATCTCCATCGGTGCGCGGCCCGGGTGCTGGCTGGCAAAGGAACTGTGACCCGCCGGGTGCCAATCCTGCGTGAACACCACCACATCATAATCGCCCAGGATCGCGTTGATTCCGGGCACGATGGCGTCGCCATCGGCCACCGCCAACGCCCCCCCAGGACAGAAATCATTCTGCACATCGACCACGATCAGCGCCTTGCCCGCCATCGGCTCCCTCCTCTGTCCAAGCGCCTTATGGCTACGCCCGGCGGGCGCAGCCGTCAATGCCGCGACCCCACGCATCCTTGCCCCGGCAGTTCGACGCGGCTACACCGCCTGCCATGATCACCGTCGCCGCCCTCTACCATTTCATCCGGTTTGCCGAGCCCGCCACCCTGCGCGCGCCGCTGCTGGCCTGCGCGCAGGCCCATGGCGTGCGCGGCTCGCTCCTGCTGGCGGGCGAGGGGATCAACGGCACCATCGCCGGTCCCCGCGCGGGCATCGACGCCATGCTGGCCCATATCCGTGCCCTGCCCGGCTGCGCAGACCTCGAGTGGAAGGAAAGCACCGCCACCGCCATGCCCTTCGGCCGCATGAAGGTCCGCCTGAAACGCGAGATCGTCACCATGGGCCAGCCCGATGTGGACCCGCGCGCCGGCACCGGCCACTATGTGGACCCGGCCGACTGGAACGCGCTCATCACCGCGCCCGATGTGGCGGTCATCGACACCCGCAACGCCTATGAGGTCGCCATCGGCAGCTTCGAGGGCGCCATCGACCCCGGCACCGCCAGCTTCCGCGATTTCCCCGGCTGGTGGGCGCAGAACC
>SKMI01000069.1 GCA_007121115.1 Paracoccaceae bacterium
ACCCCGACCCGACGGATCCTGACCCCACGGACCCCGATCCGACGGATCCTGAGCCGACGGATCCCGAGCCGACGGACCCTGACCCGTCGGATCCCGATCCGACGGACCCCGATCCGACGGACCCCGAGCCGACGGACCCCGACCCGACGGACCCCGATCCAACGGACCCCGACCCGACGGATCCTGACCCCACGGACCCCGACCCGACGGACCCCGACCCGACGGACCCCGATCCGACGGATCCTGACCCCACGGACCCTGATCCGACGGACCCTGATCCGACGGACCCCGATCCGACGGACCCGGACCCGACGGACCCCGACCCGACGGACCCTGACCCGACGGACCCCGACGACCGGCCAGTGGGTCAACGCCCGTCGCCCGGGCGTGGCGCGGCGGACACGGCGCGGGAGACAAATGGCCTCGTTTCATTCCTGAACCGGCTGCGGAATGGTAATCGTGGTGTGCAGGAAACGCCTGCCGCGAATGGAGATCAGCGCAGGCAGCGGCCGGTCAACTTTACCTACTCGATCCAGGGCGAAGACCCGGAAGAGCAAGAGGCTGACGGCGAGCAGGAGGAAGACGACCGGTGAAACTTCACTCCCAGGATGCCGCCCGCGCGCGGCGGCATCGATGCGTCCAGGGCTTCTCTGTCCTTGCTGCGTTTTGCATGTCTTGCGCAACAGCGCTGGCCCAGTCCGAGCCAACCGCGGCCGAAGCTGCAGCAGCAGCCGCAGCAGCGCAGGCCGAGGTGCAGCCTGCGCCCGCACCCGTTCTGCCCCCGCAGCGGGTGCGCAGCATCCGGCTGGGCGCGTCGGAGTATCTGCCCGCGGCACGCATCGAGGCTGCGACGCGGCCCTTCGTCGGACAGGTGCTGGACAATCGGACGCTCGAGGCGCTTCTGGGTGCGCTGGGCGGGCTCTACGATGCCGAGGGGATCGCGCTTGCGACCCCGGTGATCGAAGCGGTGGACGGCGCCCGCGGCGAGGTGCGGGTCGGCTTCGTCGAGGCGCGGCTGGGTCAGGTGCGCGCGCGGAGCGAGACAGTCAGCGACGCCTATCTCGCCTATCGCCTGAACATCCCCTCGGGTGCTCTGGCCGACAACCGAGCGATCGCCGAGCGACTTGAGCGACTGACGGCAACCGACGGGATGCTGCTGGACGCCGATTTCGCCCCCGGCGCGGCGCCCGGCGAGACCGATCTGGTAATCACCGCCGAGGCCGGGCCGCCGGTTACCACAACGGTGTCGCTGGACAGCTATGGCAGCCGCAGCAACGGCCGCTACCGGCTGGGCGTGAACACGCGTATTGCCAGCCTGACCGGGTTCAACGACCCGCTGACGCTGGGCGCGACCCTGCGCGAGGGGGCGGTAAACCTGTCGCTGGGCTACGGGCGGGTCGTGCACCCGGACGGCACCCGGCTGTCGCTGTCGCTCGAAGCCGGGCGCACCCGCAACCTGCTGGGAACCGACCTGCGCGGGCGCACGTTCTTCGCCGGCGTCGGCGTGTCGCATCCGATGATTGCCACCGCCGAAAGCACCCTGAGTGCCAATGGTCTGGTGCAGTATTTCCGCGAGGATTCTACGCTGGTGGGGGTGCGCACTCTGGACCAGCGCGGCTGGGTCCTGTCGCTTGGCGTGAGCGGCAGCCGCCTCGGTGATCTCTGGGCCGTGGCCGGGGGTGCTGACCTTCAGGTCGGGCGCTACACCGACCACGTGGCCGATGAGACCCGCAGCTTTTCGGCGGTGACGGTCAACGGCGAGGTTTCGCATGTGCTGTTTGGCGGGCGCACGACCGGCAGCCTGTCCATGAGCGGCCAGCTTGCCCTGCGCGATGCGATGCCCGCGCCCTATGCCTTCACCGTCACCTCGGCCTTTGCGGTGCGCGGTTATCCGTCGGGTGCGCTCTCGGGAGACAGCGGGCTGTGGGTGCGTGGCCAGATCGAGGCGCGCGAGGCGTTCCGCCCCGGCAACGGGCAGGTCGCGCTGGTGCCCTTTGCCTTCATCGACGCGGGCGTGGCCTATGACCGCGATGGCGGCAGCCACGTGTCGCGCGGACGCGCGGGGTCGGCGGGGTTCGGCACCTCCTTCGGCTTCGGCGGGGCGACGTCGGGCGAAATCTTCGTGGCGCGACCGCTGCGGGACCTGCCCGGACAGGTGCGCAACCGCCTGTGGGTCGAGGCCGGGTTGCGCCATCGGTTCTGAGGTTCTGAGCAGCCTGTGAGCTGATGCCTTGGGCGGCCGAGGGCCCCCGGGGCTTTTGCGCCTGCCGTGTCAGGGACCTCGGACGCGCCTGCTCGGCTCGGCCCCCAGCTGCACCCCATTCACTTTTCGGGGCATTCGCAGGCGCTGCCGAGCGCGCAGTCAAGCCGGGCACGGACCCCGCCCTAGGCCGCGAAGGGAGGCAGGTCACAGGGGTCAGGGGGACCCGCGCTTGGCAGGCAGCGCCTGCCGGAATGCGCCAGACGCCGAGCGAGAATGATGCGAGCGCCCCACGCAGCGCGCGCCTGCGCGCGCTGCCCGGCCCAACCGGATGACGGACGCGCAAGCGGACGGAAGACGGGCGGGAGCGCTTGGCCTGGTTGCGCCGGATGGCTTGCGTGATGTCGACTGGCGCCGCGTTCCGGAAGCGCTCCGAGCCACGTCGCTTTCCGGAGCCGCCGAACGATCGCGGTATCAGCCGCCGTCGCAGGCCCTCAGTGCATCCCAGGCCCGGGTCAGACCCATCAGCGACACCGGGGCGGCAAGGACCTGGCTTGAAGGGAGCGGGCGGAACCCCACTGTGATCTGGTTGCCGCGCTTCAGCGCGCGCAACTCCGCTGCATCCAGATCGGCGACGGCAAGGCAGGTTTCGGGGTTGCAGAACTGCCACTCCAGCGCCCGTTCCGGCGCGCCGGGGCCGTGCACATAGCCCACCCGGTCGCGCAGGCTGGCGCCCACCGGTACCTCGACCGCCATCAGCGCGCCTTCGGTCCCCCGAGCCGACAGCGATACCGCCGCCAGCAACGTTCCGGTGCTGCGCAGCAGGACGCGGGTGCTGACGATGCAGGTGCCCCCGTCACGCTCCAGCGTCCAGTCGCGGAACTCCTGTGCCGCGGCGGGGCCCGGCATCCAGGCTGCAAGAGCCAAAAGGCCGGCGGCGCGCAGCAGCTTGCACAGGCGCCCGGCCGCGCGCATAGGTGCCATGCCCCTGCTGGTGCCCTTGCCAATGCTTGTGCCCGTGCCAATGCTTGTGCCCGTGCCCAAGCCCGTGCCAGCGCGCAGGCGGCGGAGCGACTGTCCTGTCCAAATGGTATCGCGATCCATGGCGCAAGCTTGCGCGAAATCGGGCGCAAAATCCATCGTCATGGCGTTGGCTGCGGGCAGGACGGCGGCGCATCGCCGGGGTTTGCGTGTGCCGGGTCACAAGTTCTGGGAGCACTCGCGTGCTCTCCGTCGCCCTGTGCATCCATCGCGGCTTCAGGCAAGGATTGCGCCTGGCTGCTCCTGCGCGGGGCGCCGGGCGGGTGGATGGCGCCGTTGACACGCGCAAGCGCGTGTTGCGGGTGGCCCGGCAGCCACTCCGGGCGAAAGGTCAGTCGACCGGCACACCCCCGCGCCAGACCCCGCGCAGCGCCCAGTCCGGTGCCAGATGGACCAGATCGGCGCGCGCGCCCGGCGTCAGCCGCCCGTGCGCTTGCGCGCCGATCACATCGGCGGGGATGCGGCTGGCCATTGCCAGCGCGCGGGCCGGGTCGACGCCCAGCCGCGCCAGATGTGCCAGCGACTGCGGCAACGTGATGTCCGCGCCCGCAAGCGTCCCGTCCCCGAGCGTCAGTCGACCGTCCCGGCGCAGCACCCGTCGCCCGTTCAGTTCGAACGCCTCCGCCCCGGTCCCGGCCACCGCCATGGCGTCCGAAACCAGAAACAGCGCATCCGGCGCCTTCATCGCCAGCGCCACGCGCAGCCCTTCCTCGGCCACGTGCACCCCGTCGGCGATGATCCCGGCCCGGAGGCCTCCGGTCAGGACCGCCCCCACCAGCCCCGGTGCGCGCGCGGCCAGCGGGCCCATGGCGTTGAACAGATGCGTGGCGCAGGTGGCGCCCGCGGCCTGGGCGGCACGCGCGGCCTCGGCGCTGCAGCCGCTATGGCCGAGGCTGACCACGACCCCCGCTGCCGCCAGCCGTGCGATCTGCGCAGGGCTCACCGCCTCGGGCGCCACGGTGACCATCAGCGCGGGCAGGCGCGCGGCGGCACGCTCCAGAAGCTTCAGGTCGCCCTCGGCCATGGGGCGGATCAGGGTTGCGGCATGGGCACCAGCGCGGCGCGGGTCCAGGTGCGGCCCCTCCAGGTGCAGCCCGCCGAACCCGGGCACCCCCGCGCGCGCGGCAGCCACTCCGGCCGCGATCACCTGCGCCGTCACCTCCGCGCGGTCGGTGATCAGCGTGGGCAGGATCAGCGTGGCGCCCAGCCGGGCGTGCGCGTCGCAGATGCGCGCCAGCATCGCCACATCCGCCCCTGCAGCCAGCATCACCCCGCCGCCGCCGTTGACCTGCAGGTCCACCAGCCCTGGCGCCAGCACCCCCGCGCCCAGATCACGCACCGGCATGCCCTTTGCCCGCGCCTCGGCCAGGTCCATCAGCGCGGCAACCTCGGCCCCCTCGATCACCACCGCGACACCCGCGCGCAAGGTCCTGCCGTCGAACACCCGCTCCGCCGTGAGGGCCTGCGCCCCGCGCCCGGCGCCGCTCATGGCGCGGTCCCTTCACGCAACAGTGCCGGATGGCGGGCCAGCCACAGCGCCCCGTCCAGTGCCGTGCCCCGTGGCGCGACGGCCCGAATGCGGGCACCGTGGCGGCGCTGGATGCGGGCCAGCAGCACTGGCCCCAGCCCGCCGAGCGCCACCACGGCCTGGTCCGGCGCCTCGGTCTGCAGCCGCATGATCGCCCGGGTCAGCCAGCCACAGCCCTCGTCCACGATCGCGGTGGCCACGGGGCAGCCTGCGCCCTCGGCCTCCATAACCAGCGGGGCCAGCGCGGCGAAGCCGGCGGGGCGGGCCCCGGCGGCAAAGGCGATCATCGCCCCCGGCGTGCCGAACCGTGCCAGCACCCGGTCCACCAGAAGACCGCGCGGTCCCAGCCCGTCGCCCGCATGCAAGCTGCGGCGCAGCGCCTCGCGCCCCATCCAGGCGCCGCTGCCTTCATCGCCCAGCACAAAGCCGTGCCCGCCCAGCCGCCGGACGCGCCCGCCCCTGAGCGAGGCCACCACCGACCCGGTGCCGACCGCCACCACGATCCCGTCGCCGCCTTCGAAAGCGCCGCGCAGCGCGATCTCCACATCGCCCAGCACGGTGACCCGCGCAAAGGGCAGACCCGCGCGCAGCCATCCGGTCGCCCCGGCTTCGGCTTCGGCCGCACCCGCCAGTCCCAGCACCACCTGCGCCGGGTCACCCGCCGCAGCGGCGTCCAGCGCCCTTGCGCTCTCGGCGCAGCGCTCCAGTAACGCGGACACTTCCCGCCGCGCGCCATCGGGGTCGCTGACGAGGTTCGCGACCCCGCCGTGCAGGACCGGCCCGTGCCGCCCGTCGGCCAGCATTGCCTGTGCCCGGCACCCGCTGCCGCCCCCGTCCAGCCCGATGAACACCTCCATCCGCACGCCTTTCCGCCCCGCTGTCCCGGCATTCAGCGCCGAACCCCAGGCAGGCGTCAAGACCCCCCATTCCGTGGACCGGGCCTGCTGGACACGCGTCCCCCGCTCCTTCATCTTGCCGGAAATACCCTGGGGGAGTCCCCGCAACGCGGGGACGGGGGCAGCGCCCCCACGCTTTGACCCATCAACGACAGGGCCGCAGATGACCGAACGCGCCGATCCACGGTATGCCGCGCTGGACCTTTGGGACAGCCATACCGCGCTTGCCGCCATCTGGGAGAGCCAGATGGCAGCCGTCGCCGCCATCGGCCCGGCGCTGCCCGCGCTCGCCGGGGTGGTCGAGGCCGCGGTGCCGCGCCTGCGGGCAGGCGGGCGGCTGGTCTGGGCGGGGGCGGGGACCTCGATCCGCATTGCCGTGCAGGACGCGGTGGAGCTAGGCCCCACCTTCGACTGGCCCGAGGCGCGCAGCCTGCACCTGATCGCCGGCGGGCCGGAGGCGCTGATGCAGGCCGTCGAGGGGGCCGAGGATGACGCGCCCGGCGCCCGCGCTCAGGTCACCCGTGCGGCGCTGGGCGAAAGCGATGTGGTCTTCGGCATCGCCGCCAGCGGGCGCACGCCTTTCACCGTAGCCGCGCTCGAGGTCGCACGCGCGGCGGGAGCACTCACCGTCGGAATTGCCTGCGCGCCCGACACGCCGCTGGTCCGCGCCGCCGCGCATGGCATCACCCTCGACACCGGAGCCGAGGTGGTGGCGGGCTCCACCCGGATGAAAGCGGGAACCGCGCAAAAGGTGGCGCTGAACATGCTGTCCACGCAGATCATGGTGCGGCTGGGCCGGGTGCATGGCGGGCTGATGGTGGACATGCGCGCCCAGAACAGCAAGCTGCGCGACCGCGCGCGGGACATGGTGGCGCAACTTGCAGGCGTGGAGCCCGAGGCGGCAGAGGACGCGCTTGAGCGCACCGGCTGGCGTATCAAGCCGGCCGTTCTGGTCGCGCGTGGGCAATCCCCCGATGCGGCGACCGCGGCGCTGGCGGTGTCGGGCGGGGTGCTGCGGCTAGCGCTTGACAAGGAGTGACGTCGTCGGCGCGTGTCGCTGACGGGGGAAGCGCGCGCGGGCGGGCTCACCCGGCGGTGGCGCGCATGGCCATGCGCCCGTCCGGCCCGGCGGTCCATAATTCCAGCCCGTCCTTGCCCTCGCGCGCGTTCACGGTGAAGGGCACGCCCCCGGTCAGCGGCCCCAACCCGCGGAAGCCAAAGCGTGCGGGCGCGCGTCCGATCAGCCGGGTCGCCATTTCCAGCATCAGCGTGGCCTGCAGCGGCCCGTGCACCACCAGCCCCGCATAGCCTTCGTCGCAGCAATGGTCGCGGTCGTAGTGGATGCGGTGGCCGTTGAAGGTGATGGCCGAGTAGCGAAACAGCATCACAGGATCGGCGGTCACGGTCAGGCTGTGCTCGGGTTCGGATGCCTCTGGCGGGGCGGTGGGGGCGGCGGCGTCGGTGGGCGCGCGATAGACCAGGTCCTGACGCTCGCGCACCGCCAGCCCACGCGGGCTGGTGATTTCATGCGTGACGGTGACGAATACGAGCGCCCCGCTGCGCCCGGTCTTCTGGGTCACATCGCTCACCGTGGACCGGCGCGTGACCGGATCGTGCAGACGCAGGGGGGCGCGCAATTCCACCTCGCCCCCGGCCCACATCCGCCGCGGCAGGGGAACCGGGGGCAGGAAGCGGCCCAGCTTCTCGTGCCCGTCATGGCCGAGGTTCGATAGCGGCGGCGCGGGGAGCGCAAGGCACCAGTGCAGCGACGGCGGCAGCGGGGTCTCCACCACGGGCCGGTCCAACGTGGCGCAGAACTGGGCCAGCAGACGCGGGGTCACGGTGTCATGGTGCTCGGCGCTCTCGCCAATCCAGCCGCGCAACCGGGCGATGTCGACAGGGGTTTCGGGCGTGGCGGGCTCAGTCATGGCGGGCTCCGGTTGAGCTGGGGGCGCTGCGGTCAAAGAGTCCGGTCAGCGCGCGCTGGATCAGGGTGGTGACGCGCGGGCGCGGTGTGGCGGCAAAGGGCAGGGGGCGGCAGACCTCCATGGCCGCGACGCCCACGCGGGCCGAGAGCGCGCCGTTCATCACCCCCTCGCCGAAGCGGCGCGAGAGCTTCGACAGCATGCCGCCACCGGCGACCGAGCCGATCAGGTCATCGCCCGCCGAAACCAGCCCCGTGGCCAGCAGATGCGTCATCACCGCGCGCAGCAGCCGCAGGCTGCCCAGCGTGCCGCTGCGCCCGCCGTAAAGCGCCGCGATCCGCCGGATCATGCGCAGGTTGGCCAAGAGCGCGACCGCCACATCCAGCGCTGCCATGGGCACCACGGCGGTGATCAGCGCCACCTGCCGGGCGGTCGCCTCGACCTCGGCCCGTGCGGCGCGGTCGATGGGGTCCAGCAGCACGGTTTCGGTCAGGGTCAGAACGCCGTCGGGGTCGAAGGCGTCGGCGCTGGTCTCGGCCAGCCGTGTGCGCGCCCAGGTCAGGTCGGCGCGGTCGGCGTAAAGCGCGGCAATGTCCTCGGCCAGCGCGCGGGCGTCCTTGAGGTCCGTCACGGCCACTGCGCGGGTGCGCAGGCTGTCGATCCGGCGCAGGCGGCGGAAACCCGCGATCTCGCGCAAGGCCAGCGCCACCAGCCCCAGTGCCACCACCGCCATAAACGCCAGTGCCAGTGTGCCCAGAACGGGCGTGCGCTCCATCAGCCGGGTGGCGAAATCCCAGGCGGCGACCGAGAGCGCCAGCGCCACGAACCCCGCCAGCGCCGCCCAGACCAGCGCGGCAAAGCGCGATCGGGGACGGGCGATCAGCGCCGCGCCGGTGGCCATGGCGCGCCCCGTGGGCGCCGCCGGGGCGTCATCGGGCAGCGGTGGGGCCGAGGCCGGGTCGGCGGCGGGGGCATCATCGACATCGAAAAGGACGGGTTTGCGCGTGTTCATGTCAGCCGGTCCCCGAACAGGAATTCCGCCGCCCGGTCCAGCCGGATATGGGGCAGCCCCTCGCCCGGTTTCAGGCTCAGTGCGGCGGGGGCAAAGCGCATGATCCGGTAGTCGCTGTCCAGCCAGTCGCCGGTGCCTTCAGCGCGCGGAGCGGTCAGCAGGCGCGTGGGGTCCTCGGGCAGTTCGCCGGGATAGAACGCCGCCTGCCGCCCGCCGTCCAGCAGCCGACCCCGCACGCAATCGAAGCTTTCGCCGCCCTGTCGGCGGGTTTCCTCGACCGTGGCGCGCAGGGCGGCGATGGACATCGCCGCCGTTTGGGCGCCTGCGAAATCGGCGCGGTCGCGGGACTGGCGCAGGAGCGCTTCCACCAGCGCGGTCAGGCGGGGGTGCTGGGTGTGGTGCAGGTGGTCGGCCTTGGTGGCGGCGAAAAGAATGCGCTCCACCCGCCGCCCCATCAGCAGCCGCGACAGCCACGCGTTGCGGCCGGGGCGGAAGGCGCCCAGCACCTCGGTCATGGTGCGGCCCAGCATCTCCACCGCCTCGGGGCCGTGGTGGATCGCGTCCAGCGCATCGACCAGCACCACCTGCCGGTCGATCCGGGCGAAATGATCGCGAAAGAACGGGTGGACCACGCGGGCCTTGTAGGCCTCGAACCGGCGCTCCATTTCGCGCAGGATCGTGCCCCGCTTCGAGGGCCGTTCCAAGGGGATCGGCGCGAAGGTCAGCACTGGCGAGCCGGCCAGATCGCCGGGCAGCAGGAACCGCCCCGGGGTCACGTCGGCGAAGCCCTGAGCCCGCGCCGCGCGCAGGTAGTCGGTGAAGCGCGTGGCCAGATCCTGCGCCAGCGGCTCGTCATGGGGACTGTCGGGGTCCACGGCGCGGGCGCGCTCCATGAAGCCCTGCGCGCAGGCGCGCTTGTCGATCCGCGCCAGCGTGGCATCGGCCCAGTCGCGGTAGCTGCGCTCCATCAGCGCCAGATCGAGCAGCCATTCGCCGGG
>SKMI01000287.1 GCA_007121115.1 Paracoccaceae bacterium
AGGACTCGCGCATCTCCGCGAAATCTTCTCCCACGCCGGGCAGGTGATCCTCCATCAGCATGCCAAGCTCGAAAGCCAGATCAGCAATCAGCAGGATTGGCGGCAGACCCGCGCTGCGCAATAGCATCGACACCGACCCGGCCGTGTGGCCCGGTGTCGGCAGCAGTACGATCAAGCCATCCCCCATCACATCGAAACAGCGCCCGAACGGGGCAAGGTCCGGGTCGTCGCAGGGCGCCATTTCGAACAGGGTCCAACGCGCGCCGGGGCGGTCGACATGCTGGCGCAGATACCAGTTACGCTGAGCCCTGGGCCGGGTCAGCGCCTGCCATTCGCGCTGCGGCGCCAGAAGCTCGGCATGCAGCAGATGGTCGATACAACCAGCGTGGTCGAAATGCAGGTGCGAGAACACCACTTTGCGCACGTCGCCCACATCATGGCCCATGCGCGCCAGCGCGTCGCTGACATTGTCCTCGGGCGCGATCTGCCAGCGAAACAGCCGGTGCAGGAAGAAGACGCCGAGCGCACTGCCCAGATACCCGCGAGGGTCGCTGGCAATCGCAGGGTCAAGCCCGGTGTCGAACAGTACCAGGCCGTCGCGGTGATCGATGGCGAAGAAATGCACCGGCACGCCATCGACCCAGCACCGTGACAGCAGCACCCAGATCAGGATGGGCAGCCGCGAGCCATAGCGATGCTCGGGGTGCATGCTGGCGATGCCGGTCGCGCCCACGCGCACGCTTCGGATGCGCTGCGACCTGCGCGGCGTTTCCATGGTCACCCCCTTGCGGCGCGGTGCCAAACGCCTTGAATGCCGGGCACGACCTTCGCGAAACACCCTGGCCGCCACGCCGACCTGGATCGACCTGAGTCAACGCATAGACAACTCCGCCCCCCTACAGAGACCAACGGGCGCGACGTCAAGCGACCGTTTCAGGCGCATCACACCGGCCCCAACGCCTCACCGAAACGCCTCGCATGGGTCGGGGCGGTCCACGGGGTCGGTGACGATCCACAGGTCGAAGGGAGGCGCATCGTCCGGCGCGGCCTCCAGTTGCCCCAGTGCCAGCACGTCGACCGCGGGCGCGGCGCGGGACAGCTTCAGCGGCACGCCCTGATCGGTGCGCACATGGCCGGTTCCGGTGATCACCGCCACCGGGCCGCCGGTGGCCTCCAGCGCCTCCAGCGCGGCGCGGGCCAGCATGGCGTCGCGCAGGCGCTGGATGGCGACCATCCCCGGCAGCATCTCGTCGGGGAGCATGTCGCAATGCGCAGCGGCCTGCGTCGCTTCGCGGTCCTGCTGATCGGCCTCGAGCAGCGGCTGGTCGAGGCCGAAGCGCGCGGTGTCGGCGCCGAAACTCTCCGACAAGGGGCGTTCCATCGCAGCGCGCGCGGCCTCGCGCGGCACGGCCGCGCCGAAGATCCCTGCGTCCGGCGCGGCCTCGAAAATCGGGAAATACATGGCGAAGTCGGGCCACCCCGAAGCGTCCCATTCCAGCGCTTCGCCCAACGTGTCGGCATCCGGGCGCGTCTCGGGCGTCACTCGCGCCGCCTGCTCCGGCGTCAGCATCTCGAACACCAGCGCCGTCGGCTCCAACGCAGCCACGGCGCGGGCCTGATTCTCGTGATGCACCGGATTGTCGTGAACTTCGCCCAGAAGGTAGACTTGTGCCTGCGGAAGGCGGTCAAGCTCTGCGGACGAAATTTCCGAAGCCTGCCCGGGGCCTGCGGACCACAACAAAGTTGCGATCAAGCCGAACCAGTGGGCCTTGTCCGTGCGTCCCGCACAGACAGCGCCCCCGGGGCGCACGGGGTGGGGGGGTGGGTGCGACCCGGGGGCGCTTGCTTTGTCGCCGAATACAACAGACCTCATGCGAGGAAGTGTTGCACCTCGCGCGACTGACCTTCAAGGTTGCGCCGCATCTTGGCGAAGGCCGCCGCTTCAAGCTGGCGCACGCGCTCCTTGGACAGGCCCAGCTCGTCGCCCAGCGATTCCAGCGTGCGCGGGTCCTCGCGCAGTTTCCGCTCGCGGACGATGAAGCGCTCGCGGTCGGTCAGCGCGTTCAGCGCCACCAACAGCCATTCGCGCAACTGCGCCTGATCCAGCTTCGTCTCCACCAATTCGGTGCCCGCGTCGCTGTCGTCTTCCAGAGTGTCGATCCACTCGCGCCCGTCCTCGTCGCTGGACTGCGTGGCGTTGAGCGAGAAATCCATGCCGCCCAGGCGGCCTTCCATCATCTCGACATCGTGGAGCGGCACGCCCACCTCGGCGGCGACCCGCTCGCGCAGGGTCTGTCGGTCCAGCGTTTCGCCCTGCGCGGCGGCTTCGCGCTCGATCTGCGCCTGCACACGGCGCAGGTTGAAGAACAGCGACTTCTGGCTGGAGGTCGACCCGGTGCGCACCAGCGACCAGTTGCGCATCACATAGTCCTGAATGCTGGCCCGGATCCACCACACGGCATAGGTGGAAAAGCGCACGCCCCGGTCGGGGTCGAACTTGTCCGCGGCCTTCATCAGCCCCAGACCGGCCTCCTGGATCAGGTCATTCATGGGCGCGCCGTAGCGGCGAAACTTGGCGGCCATGGAGATCGCCAGACGCATGTAGGCATTGATGAGGCGGTGCAGCGCGGCCTCGTCGCGATGATCGCGCCAGGCGTATGCGAGGGCGCGCTCGGTCTCTGCATCGAGCAATTCGGCCTTCATGGCCGTGCGTGACAGGCGGCGGTCGTCAGCGTACGAGTCGAGGGGCATGGTTCGGCCTCCGGTGATTGTTCCGTTCCCTGTTATTGGGGGGGATTACGGACCGGCACCGGTTCCGGATGATTCAACCCGGGGTGGGCAGATTGTCGCAGGGGGCGCGGTGGGGTGCAGTTGCGGCGCGCAGGGGCCGCCGGATCAGGGCGCAAGAGCCTTGGGCGCCGCGCCCTCGGGGGGCAGCAACCCGGCCGGGGCGATCCACCAGTCCGGGGCATGTGCGCGCAGGGCCTTGGCGGCCCGGCCTGCGTGCCCGGCATCGGCAAAGATCCCGAAAACACTGGCCCCGGACCCGGACATCCGGGCCAGCAGGCAACCTTCGGTCCGGCGCAGCGCATGGATCGCCGCGCGCACCGGGGGTGCGATGGTGCAGGCAGGGGATTCCAGATCGTTGCGGGTGCCTTGCAGCCAGGCGCAGAAGCTTTCCGTGTCGGGCCAGCCTTCGGGCAGATCGGGCAGGCCCGGGTTGTCGCGCAGCGCCAGCGCGGCGAAGACGGCGGCGGTGGACAGGGGCACGCCGGGGTTGACCAGCACCATCCACAGGGGCGGCAGGGCCGGCAGCGAATCGATCCGCTCGCCGATCCCGCGCATCCGGCTGGGCGCCGCGGCCATGCAAACCGGCAGGTCGGCGCCCAGGCGCAGCAGCGCATCGCCCCCCGGCAGCGCTGCACCGCTGCGTGCCGCCATGCAGCGCAGCGCCGCCGCCGCATCAGAGCTTCCCCCGCCCAGACCCGAAGCCACGGGCAGGTGCTTTTCCAGGGTGAAGGCCAACCCCTCGACCGCCCCCTTAGCCCCCATGGCGCGTGCCGCCCGCAGGATCAGATTGTCGGGCCCCGGCGGCACGGTCGGCGCCTGCGGCCCGGCCAGCGACAGCGCCAGCCCCGGCGCCCGTCCCGGCCCGTCGCGCAAGGTCACCACGTCGCCCATATCGGCAAAGACCACCAGACTGTCGAGCAGGTGATACCCGTCCGCCCGCCGCCCGGTTACATGCAGCGCCAGATTGACCTTGGCCGGAGCCAGCGCGCGGAAGGCTGACGCGCGCGCGGCCACCGCCACTGACTCAGCCCCCGTTCCCGGCGTTGGCGTCGGCGTCGGCGTCTTCACGCGAATCTGCCCCAGCCTCTTCCTCGGCCAGCACCACGTCCAGCCCGACCTCAAGCTTGCGGCGCACGCGGTCGAGGTCCAGATCCGCATGCGGCGCGAAGGACAGCGCCCGGCGCCACTGGAAGCGCGCCTCGCGTTCGCGGCCCACCATCCAGTAGACATCGCCCAGATGGTCGTTGATGATCGGATCGTTGGGCAGCAGTTCCACCGCGCGTTCCATCACCGGCACCGCCTCGTCATAGCGGCCCAGCCGATAGAAGGCCCAGCCAAGACTGTCCGTGATATAGCCCGAATTCGGATCGCCCTCGACCGCGCGTTCGATCATGTCGAGCGCCTCGTCCAGGTTGCGCCGTTCTTCGATCAGCGAATAGCCGAGGTAATTCAGCACGCTGGGATTGTCGGGGACGAACTCCAGCGTGCGGCGGAACCAGGGTTCGGCCTCTTCGAACCGTCCCGCGCGTTCGAGCGAGATCGCGTAGGTGTAGAACAGCACCCAATGGCGTTGCTCCGGTGTCTCCACCAGGTCAATGGCGCGCTCATAGGCGGTGACCGCTTCGTCGAAGCGCTCCTCGCGCCGCAGCAGATCGCCCAGCGTGCTGTGCACCGACAGTGCTTCGGGGTGATCGGCCGCGATCTCCTGCAGCCGCGCGATTGCGGTATCGGGGTCGCCCGCGCGCGACAGCGCCTGCGCCCGGCCCAGTTGCGCCGACAGGAAGGCGGGATCATCCTCGGCGATGGCGCCATAGGCTTCATCCGCCAGCGTGTATTGTTCCAGCGATTCCAGCATCTGCGCCGCCAGCATCTGCGCATCGCTGTTGCGCGGGTTCAGGTGCCGCGCCAGCCGCGCGTAGAACAGCGGCAGGGTCGCGCCCTCGTCGCCGACCAGAACGCTGGCAATCACGGAATACACCTCACCCATGCCCTCGGCGGCCGAGGTGATCATGTCGAAGGGCGGCGCTTCACCGGCACCGAACGCATCGCGCAGGGCGGCGATATCGGCGCTGTCGGGCTCAGTGCCGAAGTTTTCGTCGATCAGGTCGAGCGCGATGTCGAAGCGTTCAAGCTGGCCCAGCACCAGAAGCCGCGCCAGCACCGCACGCCGCCCCATGTTGATCGGCCCGGAGTCGTCACCTGCCAGGATGGCCTCGGCGCCCTCGAAATCGCCGACCAGCGCCAGCGCCAGCGCCTTCTGATAGAGCGCGAAGGGCACGAACTGCCCCTCGTCGATCAGCGCATCGAAGGCCGCCAGCGCATCCGACATGCGCCCGGCACCGATCTGCGCCCAGGGCGGGGCCAGCGCATCGGTCAGCGGGCCGGTGCCCGCGGCCACACCCGGCGGGGCGTCCGCGGCCGCGATCCCGGCGTCCAGCACGGCGGTGTAGTCACCCTGTGCAAAGGCATCGGCCTGCACCACCAATGCAGCCACCTGGCTTTCAAGCTCGCGGTCCAGCAGCGCCTGCGCCAGCGGCGCGGCCTCGTCAATCCGGCCCAGCGCCAGCAGCGCCAGCATCGCCGCGTCCATGAAGAGCGGGTTATCCGGGTCCGCCCGCAATGCACGCTGGTAATAGGTTGCCTGTGCAGCGAAATCATTGTCGGCCTGCGCGACCCGCCCGGCCAGGAACGCCCCGGCCAGCGGGCCGTCGTCACGGGCTTCGGTCTGGGCAGTCGCCGGGACGGCGCAGAACGCAAGGAACAGCGCAATTGCGTGGGGGCGGAACAGGGCGGCAATACGGACGGACAAGGGCGGCTCCCGTGGCTTTCACAGCGGCAACCCTAGTGCGCCGCTGGCACGCTGACAATCGCCCGCACCCGCAATAGCCGGTTTGCGCAGGCATTCTTGCGGAAGCGTGAGGCAGACGTGACCGCTCCCCGCTGTCAGATGTTGCCGTCACATGTTGGGATAATTCGGCCCATCGCCGCCCTGCGGGGTCACCCAGTGGATGTTCTGGCTGGGATCCTTGATGTCGCAGGTCTTGCAGTGCACGCAGTTCTGGAAGTTGATGACGAACTCCGGCCCGTTGTCCTTTTCCACCACCTCGTACACTCCCGCCGGGCAGTAGCGCTGCGCGGGTTCGGCGTAGGTGGGCAGGTTGACCTTGATCGGCACCGACGCGTCCCTGAGCGTCAGATGCGCGGGCTGGCTTTCCTCGTGGTTGGTGAAGGAATAGGCCACGTTGGTCAGCCGGTCGAAGGACAGCTTGCCATCGGGTTTGGGGTAGTCGATGGGCTTGTGATCGGCGGCCTTGCCGGTGGCTTCGGCGTCGGACTTGCCATGCGCCATGGTGCCGAAGGCGGAAAAGCCCAGCGTGTTGGTCCACATGTCCAGCCCCCCCAGCGCGAGCGAGGCCGTCAGCCCGTAGCGCGACCACATCGGCTTGACGTTGCGTACCTTTTTCAGGTCGCGGCCCACCGGCCCCTCGCGCAACTCGGTCTCGTAGGCGGTCAGCTCGTCGCCCTCGCGCCCGGCCTTGATCGCCTCATGCGCGGCCTCGGCAGCAACCTTGCCCGAGAGCATGGCGTTGTGGTTGCCCTTGATGCGCGGCACGTTGACCAGCCCGGCCGAACAGCCCAGCAGCGCACCACCGGGGAAGACCACCTTGGGGATGGACTGCCAGCCACCCTCGGAAATCGCCCGCGCGCCGTAAGCCACCCGCTTGCCGCCCTCCAGAAGCTCAGCCACCATCGGGTGATGCTTGAAGCGCTGGAACTCCATGTAGGGATACAGATGCGGGTTTTCGTAGTTCAGATGCACCACGAAGCCGATCAGCACCTGGTTGTTCTCGAAGTGGTAGATGAAGCTGCCGCCGCCCGCGTTCTTGCCCAGCGGCCAGCCCATGGTGTGGGTGACGGTCCCCTCGCGGTGCTTTTCGGGGTCGATCTCCCAGATTTCCTTCATGCCGAGGCCGAATTTCTGCGGCTCCTTGCCCTTGGACAGGTCGTATTTCGCCATCACCTCCTTGGACAGAGACCCGCGCACGCCCTCGGACAGGAAGACGTATTTGCCGTGCAGTTCCATCCCCGGCTCATAGGCGTCCGACGGCGTGCCATCGGGGTTCTTGCCGAATTCGCCGGCGACCACGCCCTTCACGCGGCTGCCGTCATAGACCAGTTCGGACGCCGCCATGCCGGGAAAGATCTCGACCCCCAGCGCCTCGGCCTGTTCGGCCATCCAGCGGCAGACATTAGCCATGGAGACGATGTAATTGCCGTGGTTGTTCATCAGCGGCGGCATAGGCCAGTTGGGCACGCGGATCTGCCCGGCCTGTCCCAGCATGTAGAAATTGTCGCGGGTGACCTCGACCTTGATCGGCGCGCCGCGGTCCTTCCAGTCGGGGATCAGCGCGTCCAGCCCCACCGGGTCCAGCACCGCGCCCGAAAGGATATGCGCACCGACCTCGGAGCCTTTTTCCAACACCACCACGTTCAGGTCGGCATCCAGTTGCTTCAACCGGATCGCCGCCGACAGCCCCGCAGGCCCCGCGCCGACGATGACGACATCGTATTCCATGGCTTCGCGTTCGATCCCGGACATGACGGCTCCTTCGGTGAGGGTCGGAAAACACTGTTGACTTGAGGCGATAGCGCAGCCAGCGCAAGAGGGTCAATCGTGACCGGGGCTCCGAACGCCGCGTCCTGACCGCGCAGATGCCGGGATCATGCCTCAATTCCGTGTCATGCCCGCCGCCAAGGACGAGTGGAGCAACCGCGAATCGCATGAGCGACCTGAGCAGCGATCAAACCGGCGCCGCCGCCACCGGGCTGCGTGACGTCACCATGCGCAAGGTCACGGTGGCGCTGATCTCGCTGGTCACGACCGTGGTGCTGACGGTGGGCAAGCTGGTGATCGGCGTGATCTCGGGCTCGCTGGCGCTGATCGCCGATGGGTTGCAGGGGCTTGTGGATATCGTGGTCACCGGCGTCACCGTGGTGGTGGTGGCGGTTTCCGGGCGCAGTGCCGACCCGGCCTGGACCTGCGGGCGCGACAAGATCGAGGCGCTGGCCGCGCTGATCGAAGCCACGCTGCTGGCCATCATCGCCATCTGCATCTGGTATCTGGCGCTGATGAAGCTGGTCTTCGGTGTGGCCGAAGTGACGGTGGAGCCGTGGTTTCTGGGCGCGGTGCTGGTGGCGGTGCTGGCCGATTACTGGCGCCATGTGATGATCCGGCGCGCGGCGCGCGAAACCGGCAGCATGGCGCTTGAAGCGAATGCGGCGCATTTCCTGACCGACTCCATGGCCTCGGCGGCGGTTCTGCTGGGACTGCTGGCGGTGCATTTCGGCTTTCCGGTGGCCGATACGCTGGCCACGCTGGTGGTGGCCGGCTTCCTGAGCTTCACCGCCTGGCGGGTGGGGGCGCGGGCGGTGGACATGCTGCTGGACCGCACCGACCCGGCGCTGTCGCTGCGGGTGCTGGCGGCCCTGCAGGCGCATCCGCAGGTGCGCGACGTGCTGGTGCTGCGCCTGCGCCGTCTGCCGCAGCATCACGCGGTGGACTGCCGCGTGCGGGCCGAGGTCTGCGGGATCCCCGGGCTAACCGCGCTGGAAGCGGCGCTGGCCCGCGACATCCGCGCCGCCATCGGCCCGGCCGAGGTGCTGGTCAGCATCGATCCGCAGTAAGCCACATGCGATAACCCTTGCATTCGTGGCACGCCTGCGCTCAGATGATTCAAGTTTCGGAACGGCCCCGGCACCTGTCGCGGGCGGTTTTTTACATCATGGTGGTGTGCAATGGACAAGATACCCCTGACGCGCGGCGGCTACACGAAGCTCGAGGCCGAGTTGAAGCGGCTGAAATCCGAAGAGCGCCCCGCCATCATCCGCGCCATTGCCGAGGCGCGCGAGCATGGCGATCTGTCCGAAAACGCCGAATACCATTCGGCGCGCGAGAAGCAGAGCTTCATCGAAGGCCGGATCAAGGAGCTGGAAGGTATCATCGGCCGGGCCGAGGTGATCGATACTGCGCGGCTGTCCGGGCCGATCAAGTTCGGCGCCAAGGTCACCCTGATCGACGAGGACACCGAAGCCGAGCACCGCTACCAGATCGTCGGCGAGCCCGAGGCGAATATCGAGGCAGGGCGACTGAACGTGCGCTCGCCGCTGGCGCGTGCGCTGATCGGCAAGGAAGAAGGCGACAGCGTCGAGGTGCGCACCCCGGGCGGTCAGCGCAGCTACGAGGTCGTCGAGATCGTTTACGAGTGAGCCCGCAACCCCGAGCCGTCCGATGACAGCAGACCGCGCGCCGTCCGCACCCCGGCGACCCGCCAATGGCGCGCGCGCCCGCCGACGCACGGGCAGCGCGGCGGAATGGGTCGCGGGATTCCTGCTGGCCATCTGGGTCGGCGTGCTGGCGGTGCTGCTGTTCCGGGGCGGGTTGACCGGTTTCGATGGGGCAGCGCTGGCGGCGATTCTGGTGGTTCTGATGCTGCCGCTGGTGGCGCTGGGCGGGGTGTTGATGGCGCTGCGGCAGGTGCGGGCACTGCAGGACCAGCTTGCCGCGCTTCAGGACAGTGTCGACGGGCTGCGGCTGGCCTGGCAGGCGCAAGCGCAGGCGCGCGCGCGGCCCATGCCCGAGCCCGACCCCCGGCAAGACAGCCTCGACCGCGCGCGACGGGCCACCGAAAACGCGCTGACGGTGTTTTCCAGCGCCCGCGCCCCGCGCGCCGAGGCGCCCGGGGCCGATGCCGCCGCGCAGCCCGCCCTG
>SKMI01000212.1 GCA_007121115.1 Paracoccaceae bacterium
CGCCTGCGGGCGCGGCGAGCGCAGCGGCGCTTCGGCGCAGGCGGGCAGGGCCAGCGTGGCGCCCGCCATGCCGGACCAGCCCAGAAGACGCAGGAACGCACGGCGCGACGATACGGGAGACTCGGTCATGTGGCTCGGTTAACCAGTTAATGCCGTTAACTTAACCACCGTCTGTGCTGTGTGTTCAAGGGTCAAGTTGCGCCCCGCAGAACAGAGTGTTCAAGTTTTGGCGACAGTTCTGGATTGTTCGGCGGCCGAGACGCCGCGTGCGCGCAAACCGGTCGAGGAAACGTCCACCATCGGCATCGGCAGGAAGCACCAGCGGGGTGGCGCGGATGTGGCCAGCGTCGCCGCCTGCCGCGCGGGCAGCCGATGGGCCGCATAGCGCCGCGCCGCGACCGAGGTCAGCGCCGACAGGGTCGCGCCGGGCCGCGCCAGCACCGCCACCGGGACGGACTGCATGATCGTGTCCCACGCGTGCCAGCGGTGAAGCGCGGCCATGCTGTCGGCGCCCATCACCCAGACCGGATGCGCGCGGGCCAGATGCAGGCGAAGCGCCGCCAGCGTGTCCGCCGTGTAGCGCGTGCCCAGCCGCGATTCGAGCGCGGTGACGACCAGCCGCGGGTCGCCCGCTGTCAGCGCCGCCGCGCGCTCCAGCCGCGCGGCCAGCGGTGCAGGGCCGTTGGTTTTCAGCGGGTTGCCGGGGCTGACCAGCCACCAGACGCGGTCCAGCCGCAGCGCTCGCAGCGCCGCGCGGCTGAGCGCCAGATGGCCCTGGTGCGCCGGATCGAAGGACCCGCCAAAGAGGCCGATGCGCGCGCCCGGCGGGGCAGGGGGAAGCTGATGGCGGGGCAGGGGCATGGGGCGGTGGTTCCGGTTTTGGCCTGCCTGTCATAGTGTGCAGGCCGGTGCCGCTCAACCACGTTCGGGGGAGAATGGTACCGCCTCCCCGGCTTGAACGGGGGACCTCTGGATCCACAATCCAGCGCTCTAACCAACTGAGCTAAGGCGGCACTGCGCGCGATTTAGCCGTCCGATGGCGCGAATGCAAGGCCAAGATGCTTGAAATGGCGCCGCGCCATGCCTATCCGTCGCGCATCATTCGGGCGCGCCCGCGCGCGTCTGCGCGCGGCAGGAGACGGGGAAAAACATGGGCATCAACAAGCAAAGCGACGTCGAGGCCAGCCTGCAGATCGGGCCCACCGATCTGGGCATGGTGCGGATCTACGTCACCGGCGACGGCGTGGACCTGCCGCTGGATTTCGACGCGGACGCCGCCGACGAGATCGCCGAGGAACTGCAGGCCGCCGCCCGCGCCGCGCGCGCCATGGGGGACGCGCCGAAGCCGAAAGGGGGCAAGCGCCGCACCGGGCCGCGCTGACCTTGGGCGGAGCCGGTCCGGGCGGCACGCGGTCACGGGCCCATAGCGCAGGAACCGGGTCGCGCGGCGGCCTGCAGTTCCTGCCTGCCGCAGGCGGCTCAGCGGGGGGAGGTCACATGCCGCTGGTGCTCTGGATCACGCTGGTGTTCACCCTGAACAACCTGCTGGCCTTCACTGTCTGGACCATGGCCGGGGACCTGCTGATGCCACGCTTTCGGGATGAGGCCGCCGCCCGGCCGGCGAACCTCGCCTTCGGCGTGATGCTGGCTGCAGTCGCGCTCTGGATGCTCCTGCCCTGACCCGCAAGCACGAGCCCGCCCACGCGCAAGCGTGTGCGGCGCCCCCGAAGTGCCGCCAGAAGTGTATCGGGGGGTGGATGGGCGGGGTGCTGAGGGGGCGCTTAATCTAACGCCCGCCATGGAGTGAAACGCCGAGGTCTCGCGTCCGGCGCGGAGCCCTTCAGCCCTAGGTGGGATGAAACTTGCCCGCCGGGGACAGGGTGAAGATATCGACCCCGTCCGCGGTCACGCCCACCGAATGCTCGAATTGCGCCGACAGCGCCTTGTCGCGGGTGATCGCCGTCCAGTCGTCGGCCAGTACCTTGGTCTCGGGGCGGCCGAGGTTGAGCATCGGCTCGATGGTGAAGAACATCCCCTCTTCCAGCATCGGCCCGGTGCCCGCGCGCCCGTAGTGCAGCACGTTGGGTGGCGCATGGAATACCCGGCCCAGCCCGTGTCCGCAGAAATCGCGCACCACCGACATGCGCTGGCCTTCGGCGAAGCTCTGGATCGCCGCGCCGATATCGCCGAAGGTGTTGCCGGGGCGCACCGCCTCGATTCCGATCATCAACGCGTCATGTGTCACCTGGATCAGCCGCTGGGCAAAGGGTTTGGGCGTGCCCGCCACGAACATGCGGCTGGTATCGCCGAACCAGCCATCCACCACCACGGTCACGTCGATATTCAGGATATCGCCATCCACCAGCATGTCATTGCCGCGCGGGCGCTTTTCATACTTGCTGGGCGGAATGGGCGCGCCGGGGATGCCATGGCAGACCACATGGTTGAGCGAGATGCAGCTGGCGTGCTGATACCCGCGATAGCCGATGGTGGCCGAGGTCGCGCCCGCTTCCTCGACCATTCCCTGGATCAGCTGATCCAGCTTGCCGGTGGTCTGGCCCGGGACGACCTCGGGCGCGACCCGGTCCAGGATCGTGGCCGCCAGTCGCCCCGCCTTGTGCATCCCGGCAAAATCCTCCGGGGCGTGCAGGTGGATGCCGTCCTTGGTGATCCGCTGGGGCTGGCCGCTGTCCACGCTTTCGCTCCTTTGCTCGCGCTCCCCGCCTAGATAGCGATGGCGCGCGCGGTTTTCCACCCGTCAGGTGGCCCTGTCAGGCGGCGGGCGCCTGCGCGCCTGCGTCCACGGGCAGCGGGGCGTCCAGGGTGATGCCCCGTGGCGTTATCGCAGCGCCCTGGGCAAGCATCTCCACCCCGGCGGCGCGGGCGGCGTCGAAGGCGCTGGCATAGCCGGGGTCGATGTCCGCGGCGATGCGGAAGCGCCGTGCATCGGTCCGCGCCATGGCATAGAGCATTACCGCCCGCGCGCCGTCCGGCACCGCCGCCGCCAGTTCGCGCAGGTGCTTCTGGCCGCGCGCGGTCACGCTGTCGGGGAATTCGGCCCAACCATTGCGCAGGAGCGTCACGCTCTTCACCTCGATGAATACCCTCCGCCCGTTCCGGTCCGTGGCGGCGAAATCCACCCGTGTGCCGGGGGTCAGCACCACCTCCGCGCGCAGGTCGGACAGCCCCTCCAGTCCCACCACGCACCCCGCCGCCAGCGCCTCGGCCACCACGCGGTTGGCAAGCGTCGTGTCCACGCAGGCCATTCCCCCGCCGGGCAGGTCCACCAGTCGCCAGCCAAAGGACAGCTTGCGCCCCGGCGCGGCCCGCTCCAGCCAGCAGCGCGCGCCGGGGTCGGCCAGTCCGGTCATGGCGCCGGGGTTGGGGCAGTGGACGGTGACTTCGGCGCCGCCCTCCAGCACCATGTCGGCCAGGAAGCGCTTGTAGCGGCGGACCAGCCGCGCGGGCACCAGCGGGGTTTGAAACTCCATGGCCGCGCGCCTATACCAGCGCCAACCGCCTTGCAAGGAGACCGCCGCCATGCCCAACCCAACCGCCGCCATGCTGGTGATCGGGGACGAGATCCTTTCGGGGCGCACGCGCGATGCGAACATGCACTATCTGGCCGGGGAACTGGCCGAGCGTGGGATCGATCTGCAGGAGGTGCGGATCGTCTCGGACGTGCACGCGCGGATCGTGGACGCGCTGAAAGCGCTGCGCGACGGGCATGATCACGTCTTCACCTCGGGCGGGATCGGGCCCACCCATGACGACATCACCGCCGATGCCGTTGCCGCGGCGTTTGGCGTGGGCCTGGGCGTGCGCGAGGATGCGCGCGCGATCCTCGAGGCGCATTATCAGCGCACCGGGCTGGAGTTGAACGAGTCGCGCCTGCGCATGGCGCGCGTGCCCGAGGGTGCGGTGCTGATCGAAAATCCGGTTTCGGCAGCGCCGGGGTTCAGCATCGGCAATGTGCATGTGATGGCCGGCGTGCCGTCGGTGTTTCAGGCCATGGTCGCCTCGCTATTGCCGACGCTCACCGCCGGAAAGCCGCTCCTGAGCCAGACCTTGCGCATCCAGCGCGGCGAGGGCGAGATCGCCGGGCCGCTGGGCGCGCTGGCGGCGGAGTTCCCGCAACTCTCCTTCGGCTCCTACCCGTATTTCCGCGACGGGGCCTTTGGCGCGCATGTGGTGGTCCGGGGCAGCGACGCGGCGGCGGTGGATGCCGCCATGATCCGGCTGGGCGAGATCTTTCCCGAGGCGATGGCATGATCCTTCCCGACGCCCCGGCGCTGCTGGCGGCGCTGGAGGCGACCTGGCCCGCTGCCGGGGTGTCCGAGGTGGCGGGGGTCCGGCTGCTGGACGGGGCGGGGGGCGGCAAGCGGGTATCGGCGGCGCGTGCCACGGGACCGGTGACACCCGCGGTGATCGACAAAGCCGAGGCTGCAATGCGCGCGCGAAGCGACCGGCCGCTGTTCATGATCCGCCCGGGCGACGAGGCGCTGGACGCGGCCCTGGACGCGCGCGGCTACGCGGTGGTGGACCCCACGGTGCTGATGGCCGCGCCGGTGGCGGCGCTGGCTGCGCCGCCGGCGCCGATCACGCTGTTCCCGGTCTGGCCGCCCCTGCAGATCATGCGCGACATCTGGACGGAAAACGGCATTGACGCCGCGCGGCAGGCGGTGATGGAGCGCGCACCGGCGCCGAAAACCGCGCTGATCGCGCGGGTGGCAGACCGCGCGGCGGGGGTGGCGTTCGTGGGGGGGAATGCGGACATAGCCATGCTGCACGCGGTCGAGGTGCTGCCCGGCCTGCGCCGCAAGGGGGCTGCGCGCAACATCCTGACCGGCGCGGCCTGGTGGGCCGAGGGGCAGGGGATGGAATGGCTTGCGCTGGCCGTCACCCGCGCCAATGCGGGGGCGCGGGTGCTTTATGAAGGCGCGGGGATGAGCGAGGTATGCGGGTATCACTACCGGATGTTGGAAACGGGTTGAGCGGTCGCGCTCTTTGGCAGGTCAAGCGCCCCCTCAGGGTGTCTCCCACCCACCCGCCCCGACACCCTTCGCGGGCGCTGCCTCTGCTGCGCAGAGGCGGGGCTTGCGGCGCCGTTACGCGTCAGGCCGGGTCGAAGAGCGCCTCCATCAGCGCGGTGATGGCGCGCGCGCGGTGGCTGATGGCGTTCTTTTCATCCCAGCTCATTTCGGCGAAGGTGCGGGTGTCGCCCTCGGGCACGAACACCGGATCATAACCGTGGCCTTCGCGCCCGCGCGGGGGCCAGACCAGATGCCCGGGCGCGTGGCCTTCGAAGACCGCGTCGGCGCCATCGGGCCAGGCCAGCACCAGCGTGCAGGCGAAGCGCGCGGTCCAGGGCTGCGGCGCGCCCCGCGCGGTCAATTCCGCGTGGGTCCGCTCCATCGCCTGCATGAAGTCGCGCCCGTGTGGCGTTTCGGCCCAGTCGGCGGTGTGCACGCCCGGCGCGCCGTCGAGCGCCGCGACCTCCAGCCCGCTGTCATCGGCCAGCGCCGGAAGCCCCGTGGCCTGCGCGGCCGCGTGCGCCTTGATCCGGGCGTTTCCGACGAAGGTGGTTTCGGTCTCTTCGGGTTCCGCCAGACCGTGATCGGTGGCCCCGGTCACGGTGATCCCGCGCGGGCCGAGGATCTGGCGAAACTCCATCAGCTTGCCCGCGTTGTGCGAGGCGATGAGCAGCGCGTCGCCCGTAAACCGCCGCGTCATCCCGCCACCGCTGCCTTCTGCGCCGCCACCAGTTGCGCGCAGCCTGCCTCGGCCAGATCCATCAGCCGGGTCATCTCGTCGCGCGAGAAGGTTGCGCCCTCGGCGGACATCTGCACCTCGATCAGCCGCCCCGAGCCCAGCAGGATGAAATTGCCGTCCACCCCCGCCACGCTGTCCTCGGCATAGTCCAGATCGGCCACCGGCTGGCCCGCGTAGATCCCGCAACTGATGGCGGCCACATGGTCGATGATCGGGTCCGAGGTCACATCCCCGGCCTTCAGCAGCTTGTTCACCGCCAGCCGCAGCGCCACCCAGCCGCCGGTGATGGCTGCGCAGCGGGTGCCGCCATCGGCCTGGATCACGTCGCAATCCACGGTGATCTGCCGCTCGCCCAGCGCCGAGCGGTCGATGCCGGCCCGCAGGCTGCGCCCGATGAGGCGCTGGATCTCCACCGTGCGCCCGGTCTGCTTGCCGCTTGCAGCCTCCCGCCGGTTGCGGGTGTTGGTGGCGCGCGGCAGCATCCCGTATTCCGCCGTCACCCAGCCCAGGCCCGTGTTGCGCAGGAACGGCGGCACGCGCTCTTCCAGCGAGGCGGTGCAGATCACCTGCGTTTCGCCCATGCGGATCAGGCAGGAGCCCTCGGCGTGCTTGACAATGCCGGTCTCGATTGAAATTGCGCGGATATCGCCTAAGTCTCTGCCAGAAGGCCGCATCGGATTCCCTTTCGCATGGCACTTTCGCGTGACGGGGGGCGGGATACGCGGCAAGCTGCGCGCACGCAACCCGCTTCCGTCCGACTGGAGCGCTGCGGGCAGGGGTAGGGCAAAAGCAACCACGCACGGGCCATGGATACACCGGGCAACACCGCAAGGGTTCTGGAACAACTCAACGCCCGCTCGCGCGAGGTGTTTCGCCGCGTGGTCGAAGGGTATCTGGACACCGGCGCGCCCATCGGCTCGCGCACGCTCACCCGCGACATGAGCGAGAAGGTCTCGGCCGCGACGGTGCGCAACGTGATGCAGGACCTGGAATATCTGGGCCTGCTGGACAGCCCGCATATCTCGGCCGGGCGGGTGCCGACCAATCTGGGCCTGCGGCTGTTCGTGGACAGCCTGCTGGAAATCGCGCCGGTGGATGACAGTGACCGCGCGGCGCTGGACCAGACCTTCGGGTCCAACGAACGCGATGTGGGCACGCTGCTGGACCGGGTGGGCACGGCGCTTTCCGGGTTGACGCAGGGAGCGTCGTTGGTGCTGGCGCCGAAGCACGAAGCGCCGATCAAGCATATTGAATTCGTCAGCCTCGCCCCCGACCGGGCGCTGGTGGTGCTGGTGTTTTCCGACGGGCATGTGGAAAACCGTGTCTTCACCCCGCCGCCGGGCCAGACCGCCAGTTCCATGCGCGAGGCGGCGAATTTCCTCAACGCGATGGTCGAGGGGCTGACGCTGACCGAGTTGCGCCAGCGCTTCCGCCGCGAGATCGCGCACCGCCGCGCCGAAATCGACGATCTGGCGCGTTCGCTGGTGGAAAGCGGCTTCGCGGTCTGGGAGCACGAGGGCGAACCGCAGGAGCGACTGATCGTGCGCGGGCGCGCGCATCTGCTGGAGAATGTCCCCGAGACCGAGGATCTGGATCGCATCCGGCGGCTGTTCGACGATCTGGAGCGCAAGCGCGACATCGCCGAGTTTCTGGAACTGACCGAGGAAGGCGACGGTGTGCGCATCTTCATCGGCGCCGAGAACAAACTTTTCTCGCTTTCGGGTTCCTCTCTGGTGGTTTCTCCATATATGAACGCGGACCGCAGGATCGTGGGCGCGGTCGGCGTGATCGGCCCGACGCGGCTGAATTACGGGCGTATCGTGCCCATCGTGGATTACACGGCGCAACTGGTGGGCCGGATGCTCACCGACCGCAGCCATGAGTGAAGTGAAGGAAGGCAGGACGTATGGCGAATCAACAAGCCAAGCCAGATCACGGCGATGCCGTGGACCCGTTCCAACCGGACACCGAGGCGCAGGAGGCAGCGGCCCAGGGCGGCACCGAGCGCGAACCCGAGCCAGAACCCGCGCCGGAGCCCGAGCCCCAGGCCGACCCCATCGCGCAACTGGAGGCCGAGCGCGACGCGCTGCGCGACCGCATGATGCGCGCGCTGGCCGATGCCGAGAACACCCGCAAGCGCGCCGAGAAGGATCGCCGGGACGCCATGCTTTACGGCGGCTCCAAGCTCGCCCGCGACCTGCTGCCGGTTTATGACAACCTCGCCCGCGCGCTCAATTCCGCCAATGACGAGGCGCAGGCGGCGGCGCCTGGGCTGGTGCAGGGGGTGGAGCTGACCCTGCGTGAGTTGACCAACGTGCTGGAGCGCCACGGCGTGACCCGCATCTGCCCCGAACCGGGCGATGCCTTCGACCCGCACCGGCATCAGGCGATGTTCGAGGCCCCGGTGCCGGATTACAAGGCCGGGCAGATCATCCAGGTGATGGCAGAAGGCTTCATGCTGCACGAACAGCTTCTGCGCCCGGCGCAGGTGGGGGTCAGCTCCACCCCGGCGTCCTGAGCCCGATCATGGAGGCCGCACCGGCTGCGGCGTTGGAAGACGCCGATTGGCAGGCGGCGGGGTTCGGCCTCTACATCCACTGGCCGTTTTGCGCCGCCAAATGCCCCTATTGCGATTTCAACAGCCACGTCAGCGCGCGGATCGATCAGGCGCGATGGGCGCGGGCTTATCTGGCCGAAATCGACCGGTTGGGCGCGTTGGTGCCGGGCCGCGTGGTGCAGACGGTGTTCTTTGGCGGCGGTACGCCGAGCCTGATGGACCCGGATGTGGTGGCGGCCGTGATCGCGCGCATCCGTGCCACCTGGCCCGTGGCCAACGCGCCCGAGGTGACGCTGGAGGCCAACCCGACCTCGGCCGAGGCGGGGCGCTTCGCGGCCTATGCGCAGGCGGGGGTGACGCGGCTGTCGCTGGGGGTGCAGGCGCTCAATGACAAGGACCTGCGCGCGCTGGGCCGCCTGCACAGCGTCGCCGAGGCGCGGGCGGCCTATGAAATGGCGCGCGCGGCCTTCGACCGGGTCAGCTTCGATCTGATCCACGCGCGCCAGCACCAGAGCCTGGCAGGCTGGCGCGCGGAACTGACCGAGGCGCTGGCGATGGCGGTCGATCACCTCTCGCTCTATCAGCTGACCATTGAGGACGGCACGGCCTTCGGCGCGCGCCATGCCGCAGGCGGCCTGCGCGGGCTGCCGGACGATGATCTGGCCGCCGACATGTATGCGCTGACGCAGGATCTGTGCGGCGCCGCCGGGATGCCCGCCTATGAGGTATCGAACCACGCCCGCCCGGGCGCCGAATCGCGGCACAACCTGATCTACTGGCGCGGCGGCGACTGGGCCGGGATCGGCCCCGGCGCCCATGGGCGGCTGACGCTGGCGGGGCGGCGGCTGGCCACCAGCACGCCACTGGCGCCCGGCGCCTGGCTCGAAGCGGTGGAGCGCAAGGGCAGTGGCGCTCTGGCGGACGCGGGGGTGCCCGCGGAAGAGCACGCCACCGAATACCTGATGATGAGCCTGCGCCTGACCGAGGGCGCCGATCTGGCCCGCTACGCGCGGCTGGCGGGCGCGCCGCTGGAGGCTCCCCGGATCGACACGCTGGCGGCGGACGGGCTGGTCCAGCGCCGGGGCGACCGGCTGGCCTGCACCCAGACCGGGCGCGTGGTGCTGAACGGTGTGCTGCGGGCCCTGCTCGCCTGAACCGGAGCGCCGCGCCCTTGGGGCCGAGGGTGAAGAAGCGCCCTCGGGGCTTGCCCCCCCCCCCCCCCCCC
>SKMI01000307.1 GCA_007121115.1 Paracoccaceae bacterium
CACCACGGCACTGGCCGCCGCCACCCTGATGGCGCTTCCGGCACTGGCCGATGCGCCCTATGAGGTGGAAATTCTGGCCGAGGACCTGGACCGGCCCTGGGGCATGGCGTTTCTGCCGGGCTCGCAGGACCTGATCATCACCAAGCGCGGCGGATCGGTGGCGATCTGGCACCATGACAGCGGCGAGGTGACGGACGTGTCCGGCGCGCCCGAGGTGGTGAGCGCCGGGCAAGGCGGCCTGCTGGACGTGGCCCCTGCACCGGATTTCGCCGACAGCCACATGGTCTACATGACCTGGGTGGCCGAGCACGAGGACGGCGAAGGCACCACCACCCATCTGGGCCGCGCGGTTCTGGACCGTGCCGGCGGTGCGCTTAGCGATCTGGAAGTGCTGCACGTGGTCTCGCCCGGGATCGACAGCGCGGCGCATTTCGGATCGCGCATCGTGTTTCAGGACGGGCATGTCTTTGTGGGCTTCGGGGACCGGAACTTCAAGGATTTCGGCCCCGATCATATCGCCCAGGACCTGAGCAGCGAGAACGGCGCGGTGATCCGGCTGACCATGGACGGCGAGATCCCCGAGGATAACCCCTTCGTCGATGTCGACGGCGCCGCGGGTGCGATCTGGTCCTATGGCCACCGCAACATCCAGGCCATGGCCCTGCACCCCGAAACGAATGAAATCTGGCTGGCCGAGCATGGCGAATCGGGCGGGGACCAGATCAATCTGGTGCAGCGCGGCGGCAATTTCGGCTGGCCGATGGTGTCCTTCGGTGTGGATTACCGGACCGGCGAGCCCTTCACCGATGTGCCCGAGCCGGGCGATGGCTATGTCTTTCCCGCCTATCACTGGGGGCCCGGGCGCAGCGACCACTTTCCGCCATCGGGGATGACCTTCTACGACGGGGACGCCTTTGCCGACTGGCAGGGCCGGATGCTGGTGGGCAACCTGTTCCATCGCTATATCGGGCTCTTTTCCGTCGACGGCGAGGCCGTGTCTTCGCCCGAGCGGCTGGTCGAGGATCTGGACCTGCGCATCCGCGAGATCGAGGTGGGGCCAGAGGACGGGTTCATCTACGTGATCGCCGACGGAGCGGGCGTGCCGCTGTTCCGGCTGGTTCCGGCCTCGGACGACTGAGCCCTTGGCAGGGTGGGAGCGCCCAAAGCGGGCGCCCACCTGCCCACCCCGCCCGCTTTGGGCGCTGCCCGGCATGACGGCCGGGCATTTTCATGTGCGAGAGATACGAGTGAGCGTCAGGCCGTGCGCGGGCGGGCGGCCAGCCAGATCAGCGCGCCGCCGGCGAGGACGAGGAACGGCAGCATCGCCAGGTTCACCAGTTGCCAGCCGGTCTGCGCATCGCTGCCGACGCAGTTCATCAGACCGCCCGAGCTGAGCGACGCGAGGAACACGCCGCCGAAAACGATCAGGTCATTCATGCCCTGCACGCGACCGCGTTCCTCGGGCGAATGGTGCGCGGCCAGCATGGAAGTGGCACCGATGAAGCCGAAGTTCCAGCCCAGGCCCAGGAGGATCATGGCGACGAAGAAGTGCTCCAGTTCCACACCCATCATCGCCACCGCGCCCGAGGCCGCGAGGATGATCAGCCCCAGTGCGACGATCCGCGTGGCGCCGTAGCGCACGATCAGATGCCCGGTGAAGAACGACGGCGCATACATCGCCAGCACATGCGCCGAGACCACATTGGCCGCGTCCGCCGTGGAGAACCCGCAGCCCACCACTGCCAGCGGCGAAGAGGTCATCACCAGGTTCATCAGCGCGTAGCTGACCGTGGCGCAGATCACCGACACGGCGATAATGGGTGAGCGCAGCAGCTCCATCCGCGACCGGCCCAGCGGCGCGCCCTCTTCAGGCTGCGGCGGCTTGGGGATGTCGAGGGCGAGGAAGACCGCCATGCCGACCACGTTCAACGCGATCACCGCCAGATAGGTGCCCAGAAACGGGATCACCATCGATTCGGCCGTCACCTTGACCAGTTGCGGGCCCAGCACGGCGGCCAGCAGCCCCCCGGCCATGACGTAGCTGATCGCCTTGGGCCGGAATTCGGGGCTGGCGGTGTCGGTGGCCGCAAACCGGTAGAACCCCTGCCCGGACATGTAGATACCGGTCAGAAGCGAGCCCAGCAGGAACAGCGGGAAAGACCCCTGCAACAGGCCCATCGCCCCGATCGCCGCACCCAGCGTGCCGCCCGCGCAGGACAGGATGAACCCCGCCCGCCGCCCGTAGCGCTGCATGAAGGCCGCCAGCGGCGTGGCCGAGAGCATGGAGCCCAGCACGATCATCGAAATCGGCAGCGTTGCCCAGCAGGCATTCGCCGCCAGCGTCTGCCCGGCCAGCCCGCCGATGGTGAAGATCATCGGCATCTGCGCGCCCATGATCGCCTGCGCCGCCACCAGCACGGCGACATTGCGCTTGGCGCGGGCGTCGGATTGGGTCGGCAGGGTCGCTTCGGTCATGGCGCTTGTGCTACTGCCAACGCGGGGCGAGGGGAAGGGTCGAAATGGCGCAGGCTGCAAGGGGGCTTGACCCGCGCGGCGCTCCATGGCGATAGGTGCGCATGTTCGCCCCGGAAACGCTGGATCAGATCATCGACCGCTTCGAGTATATCGAGGCGCGCTTGTCCGCGGGCGCGGCGCCGGGCGATCTGGCCGCCCTGGGCCGCGAACACGCCGAGTTGCGCCCGGTGGTGGAGCGCATCAACGCCTGGCGCGCTGCGCAGGCCGCGCGGGCAGAGGCGCAGGCGTTGCTGGATGATCCCGAAATGCGGGCGCTGGCCGAGGAAGAGCTGGCGCGGCTGGACACCGAGATCCCCGCGATCGAGGCCGCGCTGCGCCTGGCGCTGATCCCGCGCGATGCCGCCGATGCGCGCCCCGCCATCGTGGAAATCCGCCCCGGCACCGGGGGCGAGGAGGCGAGCCTTTTCGCTGCCGACCTGATGCGCATGTACCAGCGCCACGCCGAGGCGCGCGGCTGGCGGGTGCAGATGGTGGCGCAGGCCGACACCGACCTGGGCGGGCTGCGCGAGGCGGTGCTGCGGATTGAGGGCGAGGGCGTTTTTGCCCGGCTGAAGTTCGAATCCGGCGTCCACCGGGTCCAGCGCGTGCCGGTCACCGAATCGGGCGGGCGCATCCACACCTCGGCCGCGACCGTCGCCGTGCTGCCCGAGGCCGAGGCGGTGGAGGTCAGCATCGACCCCAATGACCTGCGGGTCGAGACGATGCGCGCCAGTGGGGCCGGGGGGCAGCACGTCAACACCACCGATTCGGCGGTGCGGATCACCCACATCCCCAGCGGGATCGTGGTGACCAGTTCCGAGAAGTCGCAGCATCAGAATCGCGCCATCGCCATGGAGGTGTTGCGCGCGCGGCTTTTTGACGCGGAGCGCCGCCGGGCCGAAGGCTCCCGCGCTGATGCGCGGCGCGCGCAGGTGGGTTCGGGCGACCGGTCGGAGCGCATCCGCACCTACAACTTTCCGCAGGGGCGTGTGACGGATCACCGGATCAACCTGACCCTCTACCGGCTGGACGCGGTGATGCAGGGCGATCTGGACGAGGTGATCGACGCGCTGGTCGCCGCCGATCAGGCGGCGAAACTGGCAGCGATGGAGGCATGAGCCGCGCCGCCGGCCTGCTGCCCGGCGCGGTGGCGCGGTTGCGCGCGGCGGGCGTGGCCGACCCGGCGCGCGATGCGCGGCTCTTGCTGGCCCACGCACTGAGGGTGGGAGCGGAGCGGCTGACGCTGCATATGGATGACACCGTGGCGCCCGCCGCACAGGCGCGGTTCGAGCGCGCCGTCGCAGCCCGCGCGCGCCGCCAGCCGCTGGCGCAGATCACCGGCAGGCGCCTGTTCTGGGGGCGGGAATTCCGCGTCACGCCGGATGTGCTGGACCCGCGCCCGGAAACCGAAACCCTGATCGCCGCGGCGCTGGAACGCCGCTACGCGCGCGTTCTGGACCTGGGAACCGGGTCGGGGGCTATCCTGCTCACGCTCCTGGCGGAGCGGGCGCAGGCAACCGGGGTGGGGTGCGACATCTCGGACCCCGCGCTGGCGGTGGCGCGGGCGAATGCGCAGGCGCTGGGGCTTGACGCGCGCGCGACCTTCCTGCGCAGCGACTGGTTTGCAGCCGTGGACGGGCGTTTCGACCTGATCGTCTCCAACCCGCCCTATGTCAGCGCGCCGGAGCACGCGGACCTCGCCCCCGATGTGCGCGACTGGGAGCCACGCGGCGCGCTGGTGCCTGTGGGCGATGCGGGCGACGGGCTGGCCGATTACCGCCGCATCGTCGCCGGGGCCGCGGCATATTTGACCCCCGGCGGCGCGCTGCTGCTGGAGATCGGCGCCACGCAGGCCCCCGCCGTGACCGAAGCGCTGCGCACGGCGGGTTTCGGCGAGATCGTTACTGCCCCGGACATGGACGGGCGCCCGCGCGTTGTGGGGGGCAGGCTGGACAGGGCGTTGCCATGATACCGCAGGCGGCATGGATTCGCGCCCATGCACAGGAATTTGCGTGTCCGGGGGTTGTTTCCTCGCGGCCGACATGCAAATAGCAAGGTGTGCGAGAAAAGTCACCATGGGTGACGCGCACGGCAAGCCCGATACAGAACGCAATGCTCTGATATTCGCGATGGCGCTGCATGGGTGCCGGGGGCTTGCTGCAAACAGGCATCAATAGGCCGGAAACCACATAGAATGAGATCATCCAAGCAACGATCGCGGTCGAAGTCGAACCGTCAGAGGTCCTTGGGCAACATCGTCAACCGTGTCTTCGACTCGTCGGGGCCGGACGGCAAGGTGCGGGGCACGCCACAGCAGATCATCGACAAATACCTGTTGCTGGCGCGCGATGCGCAATTGTCCAATGACCGCGTGGCGGCGGAGAACTTCCTGCAACACGCCGAGCATTACACCCGGATGCTGTCCGAAGCGCAGGCCGATGCCGATGCCCGGCGCCAGTCGCAGGAGCAGCAGCAGCGCGAGAACGCCCCGCGCGATGGTGGCCAGAAGGACGGCCAAAAGGACAACCACAGGGACGGCCAGCGGGACGGCGGTCCGAAAGGTGGCCCGCGTGACGGGAGCCAGCGCGACGCGAACCAGCGTGATCGGCAGCAGCCTTCGGGTCAGGACCGGCGCGACCGGGACGACCGCGCAAGCAGCCCCGAGGCGGCGAGTGAAATCCTCGGCGATCCGACCGGCGGCGACAGCGATTCGATGCTGGTGGACACACCCGAGGCGCGTTCAAGCGACACGCCCTCGCCCCAGCCCGCGCATGACGCGCGCGCCGATGAGAATGGGGCAAGCGATGCCGCGGCTCCGGAAACGTCCGACAGTGCCGCGCCCAAACCGCGCAACACCCGCAAGCCCCGTGGCAGCACCGGCGGCCGCAAGGGCGCGACCTCGGAGGGCGAAGGCGACAAGGGCGACGGTCAGGACGGTGGCCAGGGGCAAGGTCAGGGCGGCGACATGGCAGGCGACGCGGCGCAGGGGGACAGCTCGTCCGCCCCGGCCCCGCGCAAGCGCGCCGTGCGCAAACCCCGCAATGCACCGCGCAAGGCCGAGGGCAGCGACGGCGACGACAACACGGCCGCGCCCAAATCGGCCGCCGAGTGAGCGCCCCGCGCCGCACGCGGATACTGCCTTCAGGCGCCGTTCACTCCACCGTCAGGCTGTGCCGCAAGGCGCCGCTTTCGCGGTCGAAGAACAGCACCGCGTCCGTGTCCGTCACAACGACGACATGGTCGCCGGTCAGCGTCACCGCCGTCGCTGTGGTGCCTTCGGGCAGGGTGACCGTCTCGGGCAATTCCAGCGCGACCCGGGGCGCGGGCGACGACAGGCGGATGAACAGCAGCGTCACAATGGCGATGATGCCAAGGATCAGCACCGCCGTCAGCGTGGTCACCAGCACCCGCAGGAAACGCAGATCGGGCGGCGGTGGCGGCGGCGTGTCGCCCTGAGGGTCGGGCTGAGGGTCGGGCATGGATCGAAACCTCGATAACATCCTGCGGGTCCGGATCGGCGCCGACCCACCCGCACGCCTTGATAAGGCGCTGGCCCGCGATGTGCCAGAGGCGGCCGCGCTCTCGCGTTCACGTCTGGCCCGCCTGATCGCCGAGGGCGCGGTGTCCCGCGCGGGCGCGGTGCTGGACAACCCCCGTGCCCGCGTGGACGAAGGCGACGAGATCACCCTGACCCTGCCGCCCGCCGCCGCGGTGGAGACCGCGCCGCAGGCCATCGCGCTCGATGTGGTGTTCGAGGATGACGACCTGATCGTCATCGACAAGCCCGCAGGCATGGTGGTCCATCCTGCGCCGGGCAGCCCCGACCACACGCTGGTCAATGCGCTCCTGCACCATTGCGGCGCGGCGCTTTCCGGCGTGGGGGGCGAACGGCGCCCCGGCATCGTCCACCGGATCGACAAGGACACCAGCGGCTTGCTGGTGGTGGCGAAATCCGACCGCGCGCACCACGGCCTGGCCGCGCAATTCGAGGCGCACACTGCCGAACGCCGCTATCTGGCGCTGGTCCACGGCGTGCCGGATGCGGGCGACCCGCGCCTGCGCGGCGTGCGCGGGGTGGGGTTCGAGCCCGGCAACGTGCTGCGCATCGACAGCCAGCTTGCGCGGCACCGCACCGACCGCCAGCGTCAGGCGGTGGTGTTTTCCGGCGGCCGCCATGCAGTGACCCGCGCGCGGGTGCTGGAGAGCTTTGGCGCACCGCCGCAACTGGCGCTCTTGGAGTGTCGCCTGCAGACCGGGCGCACGCATCAGATCCGGGTCCACATGGCGCATGCGGGTCACGCGCTGGTGGGCGATCCGGTCTATGGCGGCAAGCGGCGGCTGCGCGCGGGCGCGCTGCCCGAGGAGGCCGCCGCCGCCGTCACCGCCTTTGCGCGCCAGGCGCTGCACGCCGAATCGCTGGGTTTCACGCATCCGGTCAGCGGCGCGGCGCTACGGTTTCAGGCGCCGCTGCCGGGGGATATGGCGCAGCTGCTGGACCTGTTGCGCGGCGTGCCCGTGGGGCGATAGGGCCATGTCACGCCAGCGTGCGTGCCCTGCGCTGCGGGACGCACATGCGCGTGAGACCCCTGAAACCTGCTGGAACCGAACCGCGCCTCGGGCGTAATACTTTAGAAACTTGTCCGTCATAGGCTTGGCGCGCCCGGCGCCGGTTTCTGGCGGACCGCAGGGACGAGGTGATGCCATGAGCAATTATGCGAACCTTCCGGCCCCTTCGCCGGAGCAGGGTCTGAACCGCTATCTTCAGGAAATCCGGCGCTTCCCCATGCTGGAGCCGGAAGAGGAATACATGCTGGCGAAAAGCTGGGTGGACCATCAGGACACCGAAGCCGCGCACAAGCTGGTCACCAGCCACCTGCGGCTGGCGGCCAAGATCGCCATGGGCTACCGCGGCTACGGCCTCCCGCAGGCCGAGGTGATCTCGGAGGCAAACGTGGGCCTGATGCAGGCGGTAAAGCGGTTCGATCCGGAAAAGGGCTTCCGGCTGGCCACCTATGCCATGTGGTGGATTCGCGCCTCGATCCAGGAGTACATCCTGCGGTCGTGGTCGCTGGTGAAGCTGGGCACCACCTCGGCGCAGAAGAAACTGTTCTTCAACCTGCGCAAGGCCAAGTCCAAGATCGGCGCGCTGGAGGACGGCGACATGCGCCCCGAGAACGTGGCCCGGATCGCGCGTGACCTGAACGTGTCCGAGGACGAGGTCATCGCCATGAACCGGCGCATGTCGGGCGGCGATGCCTCGCTCAACGCGACCATCGGGTCCGAGGATGGCACCGGGTCGTGGCAGGACTGGCTGGAAGACGAAAGTGCCGACCAGGCCGGGGATTACGCCGAACGTGACGAGCTGGAACAGCGCCGCGAGTTGCTGGTCGCCGCCATGGACGTGCTGAACGAGCGTGAGCGCGACATCCTGACCGAACGCCGCCTGACCGAGGATCCGGTGACGCTGGAAGAGCTTTCGGGCCGCTACGATGTCAGCCGCGAACGCATCCGCCAGATCGAGGTGCGGGCGTTCGAAAAGCTGCAGGGCCGGATGCGCACGCTGGCGCGCGAACGCGGCATGTCGCTCCCTGCCGGGAACTGACCCGGCGATCTGGTTGCGCGCCCTTGTTGCGCAGCACCCGGAGCAGATAGGGTGATGGCCGGGCCGTGCGGCGGGGCGGCCTGGGTCATGCGGGGGTTATCATGCACGCGCTGTTTTTCGAGGTGCGGCCGAAGCCGGGGCACCTGAAGCATTATTTCGAGCATGTGGATCGGCTGCGCCCGGTGCTGGCGCGGCATGCGGGGCTGGTGTTTCTGGACCGTTACGGGGCGCTCGATGACGCCGAGGTGTTGCTCTCGCACCAGCTCTGGCAGGATGAGGAGGCGATCATCGGCTGGCGCGCGGACCCCGAACACCGCCGCTCGCAGGCGGCGGGTCGGAAGGTGCATTTCCAGGACTACCGCATCCGCGTCTGTGCACGGGTGCGGCACTGGACAGGGGACGGCCCACCGCTGGCTGAGGGCGCGGGACCGGACCGCTGGGGCGATGCGCCGCATGTGATCGCGGCCTATGGCACTGCGCCCCTGTCGTATGCGGGTTGTCAGGCGTTCGAGAGCGTGAACCACAAGGGGCAGTTCGTCACCCTTGGCAGTGTGCAAGGCACAGACGCGGCGGCCGCTCTCTTCGACGCTTTGGCGCAAGGGCAGGGGGTGGAGAGCGTCGCCGCCTATGCCGTGCTGCGCGACTACGGCCAGTTCGACCGCGCGCAGGCACCGGATCAATCCAGATAGAGCGGGCTCCGGTCGCCCCCGGCCACGCGGCGCAGCACCGCCGGATAAAGCCGATGCTCCATTTCCAGCACCCGTGCGGCCAGCGTGTCGGGCGTGTCACCGGGCCGCACCGGCACCCGTCCCTGGCCCAGGATCGGCCCGGCGTCCAGGTCCGCCGTCACCTCGTGCACCGTGCAGCCCGCTTCCCGGTCCCCTGCCGCGAGCGCGCGGGCGTGGGTGTTCAGCCCGGGGTATTTCGGCAGAAGCGAGGGGTGGATGTTCAGGATGCGCCCGGCGTGGCGGGTCACGAACCAAGGCGTCAGCACCCGCATGAACCCCGCCAGCGCAATCAGGTCCGGCGCGGCGCTGGACAGTTCCGCGTTCAGTGCGCGTTCGAAGCCCTCCCGGTCGGCCCCGAACGGTCGATGATCCACCACTGCCACCGGCACGCCCATGTCGCGCGCGCGGACCAGCCCGCCCGCATCCGGCACGTTCGACAACACGAGGCAAGGCCGCGCCGGGTGATCGCCGGTCATGGAGCGCACCAGCGCCACCATGTTCGACCCGCCGCCCGAAATCAGGATGGCAACGCGCTCGCTCACCCCAGCGTGCCGCTGTAGCGCACGCCCGCGCCTTCGGTCACGGTGCCCAGCCGCGTCAC
>SKMI01000204.1 GCA_007121115.1 Paracoccaceae bacterium
CGGGGCGCAGGGTGACGGCGGTGGCGGCACCGCTGGCCAGCGCCCGCGCGGTCTGACGGGCGAGGAGCGCGCGGCCCTCGACCGGTTCCAGCAGCTTGTCGCGCCCGCGCATCCGCGCACTGGCCCCGGCGGCGGGCAGGAGCACCGCGCAGCCGGGGGGCAGGGGCGTGACGGCCACCCCGCCTCAGCGTTCCGGGATCAGCCCGCGCGGGCTGAACCGCAGCACCAGGAGCAGCGCCACCCCCATGGTAAAGAGCCGCATGTAGGAGGCCGAATCGAGCAGGTGGCGGCGCAGGTCCGAGTCGACATCCATGTTCGACGTGACGATTTCCATCAGCCAGCGGCCCGCCGGTTCCACCTGCACCCAGAGGAACCAGATCACGAAGGCCCCCAGCACCGACCCCCAGTTGTTCCCCGACCCGCCGACGATCACCATCACCCAGACCAGGAAGGTGAAGCGCAGCGGCTCGTAGCTGCCGGGCGTCAACTGCCCGTCCATGGACACCATCATCGCCCCCGCCAGCCCGCAGACCGCCGAGCCGAGGACGAAGATGTTCAGATGCCGCCGGGTCACGTTCTTGCCCATGGCGCGGGCGGCGACCTCGTTGTCGCGGATGGCGCGCATCATCCGTCCCCAAGGCGAGTTCAGCGCCTTCTCGGCCAACCAGATCAGGATCGCCAGCACGATGGTGAACAGCATCGCATAGCCCAGCGCCGAGAGGATCGCCGCCGTTTCCGGGACCGTCCAGCCCAGCCGCGCGGCGAGTTCCTGCACCCAGGGCTGCGGCTGCAGCTCCACCGGGCGGGTGACGGGGCGGGGGATGCCGGTGACGTTGTTGACGCCGCGCGCCAGCCAGCGTTCGTGCTTCAGGATCGCGATGATGATCTCGGATATCCCCAGCGTGGCGATGGCCAGATAGTCCGAGCGTAGCCCGAGGCTGATCCGCCCCACGACCCAGGCCGCCCCGGCGGCAAAGACCGCGCCCACCGGCCAGGCCAGGATCACCGGAAGGCCGAGGCCGCCCAGATACCCCTCGGACGCCGGGTTCACCGCCTGGATGGCGCTGGTCGCGGGGGCGAAGAAGAAGCGCGACACCCCCCAGCCGACGACGATCACGCCCAGGATCGCCGCCCCGCGCAGTCGCCCCGGCGTCATGCGCTTGTAGACCGCCACCGCCGCCAGGATCGTCGCCAACCCCAGCATCAGGCCCAGGATGGTGCCCAACCCTCCTGCGGCCCAGGCCTCGGTCACCGGCGGCATGGCGATCAGCACCGCCGCCAGCCCGCCAACGGCGGTGAACCCCATGATGCCGACGTTGAACAGCCCCGCGTAACCCCACTGCATGTTCACGCCCAGCGCCATGATTGCCGAGATCAGGCTCATGTTCAGGATGGTCAGCGCCAGTTGCCAGCTTTGCAGCGTGGCGGTCAGCAGCAGCACCACGCCCATGGCGGCAAACAGGCCGATATTGCGCCAGTTCACGCTCATATCGATTTCCCCCTGAAGATACCCGTGGGCCGGAAGATCAGCACGATGACCAGAATGGCGAAGGTGACGGCGAACTTGTAATCCACGGGCAGCAGTTGCAGCATGCTGTCGGGGCCCATGTCCTCGGGCATCAGATGGGTGAAGAAGCGCCGCCAGGCATAGGTGATGCCCATTTCGGAAAACGCCACCACATAGCCGCCGACGATGGCGCCGATGGGCGAGCCGAGCCCGCCGACGATGGCGGCGGCGAACATGGGCAGCAGAAGCTGGAAGTAGTTGATGGGCCGGAACCCCTTGTCGAGGCCATAGAGCGTGCCTGCGGTCACCACCAGCGCGGCCACGATCACCCAGGTTATGGTGACCACGCGTTCGGGGTTGATGCCGGAAAGAAGCGCCAGATCCTCGTTATCGGAATAGGCGCGCATGGATTTGCCCGACTTGGTGCGCGTCAGGAACCAGAACAGCGCCACCATGACCAGCAGCGCGGTGATGATCGTGATCGCCTGCGCCGAACGCAGGGCCAGCCCCTCGGCCAGCCCGCTCCATTCACGGAAATCCCGCACCGAGAAGATGAAACGCTCGCCGTCCTCGAACCGCCGCTCCGAGGTGCCGATGAAGAGCCGCGTCAGCCCGTTGGTGACGAACATCACCCCCAGCGAGGCCATGACGAAGGTCAGGGGTCGCGCCTTGACCTGTCGGAAGAAGCGATAGACCAGCCGGTCGGTGACCAGCAGATAGACCGCCATCGCGGCAATCCCCACCGGAATGGCCAGCAGCGCTGTGGGGATGATCCCGCCGCCGGTGATGCCGATGGCCTGAAACCCCCAGGTGGTGAAGATCACCACCATGGTGCCAAAGGCCATGATATCGCCATGGGCGAAGTGCGAGAACCGCAGGATGGAATAGATCAGCGTGATCCCCAGCGCCCCAAGCGCCAACTGGCTGCCATAGGCAAAGGCCGGGATCAGGACGAAGTTGGTGAGCGTGATCAGCGCGGAAAGCGGATCCATGGGCTCAGCTCCTTTCGCATTCGGCCATGACAATCGCGGAATGGCCCATCGCGGGGTCGGGGAAGGACAGCACGCTCAGCCGTCCGGTGTCGGGTTCGACCATCAGCAGTGTGGTCTCGGCACCGAAGGTCTCGCCCCAGACCTGAGCGCCGGACCACGCCGGGTCCAGCCGGGTCAGCAGCAGCGGATCGCCGACGGCATCGAATTCCAGCAGCAGCCGCCCGTCATCGTCGGACAGGAACAGCGTGGTGAAATCGGCCTCGACCCCGCAAGCGCCTTCGGCGCAGATATCCAGCACGCGGCAGGTGGTGACATCTTCGGCGATGACCGGTTCGGGCAGCGCGGCAAGGCCGCCGCCCAGGGCCAGCACGGCGCAGGCAAATCGCATGGTCCGGTGCATGTCGATCACCCCCCCAGAAAGCTGCGCCGCACGTCGGGGTCGGCCAGAAGCGCCTTGCCGGTGTCGGTGTAGCGGTTGCGGCCCTGCACCATGACGAACCCCTTGTCGGCGATTTCCAGTGCCTGGCGGGCGTTCTGCTCCACCATCAGGATGGGGATGCCGGTGCGCGCGACCTCGATGATGCGGTCGAACAATTCGTCCATCACGATGGGCGAGACCCCGGCGGTGGGCTCGTCCAGCATCAGCACCTTGGGCTTGGTCATCAGCGCGCGGCCCACGGCGACCTGCTGGCGCTGACCGCCCGAAAGCTCGCCTGCCGCCTGGCGGCGCTTGTCGCGCAGGATCGGGAACAGGTCGAACACCTGCTCGCGCGTGTCCGAAATGTCGTCGTCGCGGATGAAGGCGCCCATTTCCAGGTTTTCCTCGACCGTCATGCCGGGAAAGATGTTGCCGGTCTGCGGCACGAATCCCATGCCCGCGCGCACCCGCGCCTGCGGGCTGAGGTCCGAGATATCGGTGCCGTCCAGCAGCACGCGGCCCTTTCGCAACTGCAGCATGCCGAAAACGGCCTTCATGGCGGTGGACTTGCCCGCGCCGTTGGGGCCGACGATCACAGCAATCTCGCCGCGTTCGACGGACACGGTGCAGTCATGCAGGATATCGGCGCCGCCGTAGCCGCCGGTCATGTTCTCGCCGATCAGGTAGGGGTCGGCCATGGCTCAGTCCTCCGGCGCAGGGCGCAGCAGCCGCGCGAGGTCGCGGGCCGTCTCGGCAAACCCGTCCTCGTCCTCGACATCCTCGCCGGCCAGGAACAGGGTCAGCCAGTCATCGCCATCGGCCAGCAGCAATACGGCCAGCGGTTGCGGGTCGCCGTCGAAGAATTCGATGAAGACATCGAGCGCCACGGTCGCGTGCTCGGTGGTCAGAGTGTCGCGGAACCGGCGCACCGGCGCGGCGTCGCCGTCGTCCAGCGCTTCCTCGGTCAGATCGGCCTCGAGCCGCGACAGACCTGCGTCCAGTGTGCTCGCCTCGGCAGGGTCGAGCCAGTTCAGGCTCGCCTCGAGGTAGTAGGGCGGCGCTTCATAGGCGGTCACCCCGTCCTCGTCCGTGACGGGGATCTGGCTGGCCCCGGCCCAGAGGCTGCCTGCATCAGGACAAAGCGCGATCTGTCCGCCCAGCGGCAGACAGGCGGGCTGCGCGGTCACGGTGGTGGGGATGAAGGCAAGGGTCAGGGCAAAGAGCGGGGCGGAAAGCTGGGCGGTCAGGGCGCGGCCCAGCATGCGACCGGCACGGATCACAGCGTCGCCTCCTCTTTCTGGACGACCTTGTTCTTCAGCCCGGTGCCAAGATAGGCCTCGATCACTGCCTCGTTGGCCTTGATCTCGTCCAGCGTGCCCTCGGCCAGCACCTTGCCCTCGGCCATGCAGATGACCGGGTCGCAGATGCGGCCGATGAAATCCATGTCATGCTCGATCACCACGAAGGTATAGCCGCGCTCCTGATTCAGGCGCACGATGGCATCTGCGATGGTGTTCAAGAGCGTGCGGTTCACCCCCGCGCCGACCTCATCCAGGAACACGACCCGCGCATCCGTCATCATCGTGCGGCCCAGTTCCAGAAGCTTCTTCTGCCCGCCCGAGATCATCCCCGCCTTTTCATCGGCGATATGGTCGATGGTCAGGAACTCCAGCACCTCGTTGGCGCGGCGGCGGATTTCCTCTTCCTCGCGCCGCACCTTGCCGCGTTCGAACCAGGCCGACCACAGGTTTTCGCCCGACTGGCGCGGCGGCACCATCATCAGGTTCTCGCGGCAGGTCATGGTGTGAAATTCATGGGCAATCTGGAAGGTGCGCAACAGGCCCTTGTCGAACAGTTCATGCGGCGGCAGGCCGGTGATGTCCGCGCCCTCCATGTAGACCTTGCCCGAGGTCGGCGGCAGCACGCCCGCGATCACGTTGAACAGCGTCGTCTTGCCCGCGCCATTGGGGCCGATCAGCCCGGTGATGGAGCCTTTCTCGATGGTCAGGCTGGCGCCGTCCACAGCATGGAAGCCGCCGAAATGCTTGTGCAGATCCTCGACCCGGATCATCGCCATGGCACTCTCCCTGTCGCCAGCTTTAGCCTGTCCCGTTGGCCGGGATCCTCTGGCTTGTTCTGAAACGGCCCGGGGAGCGTGGATGCCCCCCGGGCCGGGTGCCCTTTTCCGGGCGTCCGGATCAGTGGAAGCGGACGGTCACGAACTCGCCGTCCTGGACCACATGCTCGCGGAAGTTGCCTGCCGCTTCGCCCGGACCCACCAGTTCCACATTGGTCGCACCGATGTAGTTGATCTCGCCGCCGTCAGCGAGGATCTGGACCGCGCGGCCCAGTTCGCCGGGCAGGATCTCTTCGCCCGGTGCGTTGGCAACGTTCAGGATGTTGGCGGCAATGCCCGCGGGCGTGGCTTCGCCTGCAGCCTGCGCGGCCAGCGCCAGAAGTGCCGCGGCGTCATAGCTTTCGCCGGTGAAGGAGCTTGCGGTCAGCACGTTGTTGGCCTCGCCCAGCGCCGCAAAGGCATCCGCGCCGGGACCTTCGACACCGGGCAGGGTGCCCACGGTGCCCTCGATCGCATCGCCCGTGGCGTCGATCAGTTCCTGGCCGAACATGCCGTCCCCGATGAAGAACTGCTCGAACGCGCCCAGCTCCCAGGCGGTGCGCAGCATGGCGCCGCCACCATCGGTGTAGCCCAGGATCACCAGCGCGTCGCCCCCGGCTGAAGCCAGCGTGCCCGCTTCGGCCGAATAATCGCCGCGCCCATCCTCGTGCGGGACCGAGACGGTGACCGTCCCACCCATTTCCTCGAAGTTTTCGATGAACGCGTTGGAGAAGCCCGCGCCGTAGTCGTTGTTGGTGAAGGTCACGGCCACTTGGTCGATGCCACGCTCCATCACGATCCCGGCCAGAACCGCGCCCTGGCGCGCGTCCGAAGGCGAAGTGCGGAAGAACATCCCGTTCGATTCGGTGGTGGTGAAGGCGGGCGAGGTCGCCGAGGGCGAAATCATCGGAACGCCTGCGGACATGGCCACGTTCTGCAGCACCGACATGGTGACGCCGGAGCAGTCGGCGCCCATGATGGCGGCCACACCGTCGGCCGAGATCAGGCGCTCGGCGGCGGCCTGCGCGGCGCTGGAATCAAGGCAGGTCGAATCCGCACGCACCGAACCGATCATCTGACCATCCAGGATGCCCCCGGCCTCGTTGATCTCGTTCCAGGCCATCTCGGCCGAATCCGCCATGTGCGGGGTGACCGATTCAATCGGCCCGGTGAAGCCCAGCAGCACGCCGAACCTGATGTCATCGGCGATCGCCGCCCCGGCGCTGAATGCCAGCGCGGTGCTGGCCAGCAGAAATTTTTTCATCACGACACTCCCTTGTGTTGGTCTTGCGTTACGGTCTTTGACCTTGTGCACAATCGCGGCTCGCGGCGTTTCAGACACGCTGAAACCGGGCGCGCCCCGCAACCATGCGATTTGTGTAGCACGGCGTTTCAAACCCGAAAAGTGGGTTTGCGCGCGGGCTTGGGCAGTTTGGCAGCCACATTTGCGCTATGTTGTGGCGCGGGCAGAGCCGGATCGTGCCCGCGCTGTTCAGAGCGGAACGCCCGGTTCTCCGCGAGAGTCCCGCCCCTGCCAGACGCGCCAGCGCCAGTGCTGCGCGCCATCGGGCGCGTCAATGCGCAGGATCAATTCGCGGCGCGGTTCACGAGGCAGGCCGAAAGGCGCGCCGACAGCCTGGCTGACGGCGATCACGATATCGGCCAGCGTCTGGCTGCCGGTGCGCGGCGCCAGCTCCATGCTGTAGGCCCAGGGCTGGCCGCAGCCGTCCAGCGTTCCGGTGCCGCGCGCCATCTCGGACGGGGGGAAAGCCGCGCGGCAGCGCCGTCCGTCCGCCAGCACAACCCGCGCATGGCCGCGCTGGGTCTCCACGCTCACTGGCGGCGCCTCCGCGCGCGGCGCCGCCCCGTCACCGCCCATGCACCCCGCAAGGAATAGGGCCGCCACCAAAAGCGCGGGTCCGGCATGGGGACGCGATGCAGGCAGAGTGCGGGGCATGGACGGACTCCTTCGCGCGCATCCGGTCGGTTCCGGTGCGCAGTGGCGACAGGCCGGCAGGTTCGCGGACAGACGTGAGTATACGCCGCCGCGACCCTGCGCGCGCCAGTTTTCATTTGACGCGACTCGGGCCGCAGGGTATTTTATTGAACGGTCGTTCAATAACGGGAGGAGCGCCGATGTTCACGGCGTCCATGAGCTTCGATCTGGGCGAGGATATCAACGCCCTGCGCGAAATGGTGCACCGCTGGGCGCAGGAGCGGCTGAAGCCCATGGCGGCGGATATCGACCGCGACAACACGTTCCCGCATCTGCTGTGGCGCGAACTGGGCGATCTGGGTCTGCTGGGCATCACCGTGCCGGAAGAGTTTGGCGGCGCCGATATGGGCTATCTGGCCCATGTGATCGCGATCGAGGAGATCGCCCGCGCCTCGGCCTCGGTCTCGCTCAGCTATGGGGCGCATTCGAACCTGTGCGTGAACCAGATCAAGCTGAACGGCTCGCCGGAACAGCGGGAGAAATATCTGCCGAAGCTGGTCAGTGGCGAGCATGTGGGCGCGCTGGCCATGTCCGAAGCGGGCGCGGGTTCGGACGTGGTGGGCATGAAGCTGCGGGCCGAGAAGAAGAACGACCGCTACGTGCTCAACGGCACCAAGTACTGGATAACCAACGGCCCCGATGCCGATGTGCTGGTCGTCTATGCCAAGACCGACCCGGCAGCGGGATCCAAGGGGATCACCGCCTTCCTGGTCGAAAAGACCATGGCGGGGTTTTCCACCTCGCCCCATTTCGACAAGCTGGGCATGCGCGGGTCCAACACCGCCGAACTGGTGTTCGAGGATGTGGAAGTCCCCTTCGACAACGTGCTGGGCGAGGAGGGGCGCGGGGTGCGCGTGCTCATGTCCGGGCTGGATTATGAGCGCGTGGTGCTTTCGGGCATCGGGACGGGCATCATGGCCGCCTGCCTGGACGAGATCATGCCTTACATGAAGGATCGCCAGCAATTCGGTCAGCCGATTGGCAATTTCCAGCTCATGCAGGGCAAGATCGCCGATATGTACACGGCGATGAACTCTGCCCGCGCTTATGTCTACGAGGTCGCGAAGGCCTGCGATTCGGGGCGTGTGACGCGTCAGGATGCCGCCGCCTGCGTGCTCTACGCCTCCGAGGAAGCGATGAAGCAGGCGCATCAGGCGGTGCAGGCCATGGGCGGCGCCGGGTTCATGAATGACAGCGCCGTCAGCCGCCTGTTCCGGGACGCCAAGCTGATGGAGATCGGCGCGGGCACTTCCGAGATTCGGCGCATGCTGGTGGGGCGCGAGTTGATGGCCGCCATGGGCTGACCCAGGCGCGGTCGGGAGGGGAAACATGCGCAGCATCATTGCCTTGGCCACCTGCCTCGCGGCGCAGCCCGTCGCGGCGCAGGAGGTCGCCTTCGACCCGGCGCCGCTGTTGGCCTGTCTGGACAGTGGCGCTGGAAACGACTGCATCGGCATCGCCGCCACCGCGTGCACGACCCAGCCCGGTGCGCGTGATGCCGTGCCCTGCATGATGGCGGAATATGCGTTCTGGGATAATGCCTTGCGCGAGGATTTTCAGACCCTGCTTGAGGCCGAGATCACCGGCGACATGATCCTCGCCGACATTCCGCGCTTTGCTGACCGCCCCGCCGCCGCGCCGCTCTTGACCGAAATGCAGGACCACTGGACGACGTGGCGCGAGACGATGTGTGCCTATGAGGCGCTGCAGGGCTGGAACACCGATGGCGAGGCGTTCAACGAAGCGTTTTGTCTCATGTATCAGACCGGCGTGCAGGTGTTGATGCTGCGCCGCCTGGCCGCAGGCGGGGGCTGACCCATGCGTCCGACCCTGCCGCAGGATCAGGATTTCGCCAGCCTGCGCAATGGCTTTCGCTGGGATGTTCCGCCGCGGCTCAACATGGCGGCGCAGGCCTGCCATGACTGGGCGGCGCGCGAACCGGACCGAGTGGCGCTCATCGACCTGTCCGAAGCTGCGCGCCGTGATGTGACCTATGGCACGCTTCAGGGCATGACCCACGCCCTGGCGGCGCATCTGGCGGCGGCAGGGGTGGCGCGCGGCGACCGCGTGGGGGTGTTGCGCACGCAAAGCGCCTGGACTGCCGCTGCGCATCTGGCGGTCTGGCACCTTGGCGCAATCTCGATCCCGCTGTTCCGGCTTTTCGGGCGCGACGCGCTGGAAACCCGGCTGTCCGACAGCGGCGCGGCCCATGTCATCACCGACGCGGAGAGCGTTGATCTTCTGCACGAATTTCCCGTCACCCCGCATATACCCGAAGATCTGGCGCTCGACCTCGATACCCGCCACCCAATGGCCGACACCGGCCCCGAGGACGCGGCTGTGCTGATGTATACCTCGGGCACCACCGGCGCGCCGAAGGGGGCGCTGCACGGCCACCGGATGCTGACCGGCCA
>SKMI01000007.1 GCA_007121115.1 Paracoccaceae bacterium
GGGCTTGCGCCGCCGCCGCGAAAGCCCCTTCAGCTGGCCTTGCGGATGCCCATGACGCGGGCGCGGGCGCGGGGGTCTGCGTCGAAGAGCGCGGCGAGTTGCTCGGTGATCGCGCCCGCCAGTTGCTCGGCGTCGGTGATCGTCACCGCGCGTTCATAATAGCGCGTCACGTCATGGCCGATGCCGATGGCCAGCAGTTCCACCGCCCGGCGCCGCTCGACCATGGCGATCACGTCGCGCAGGTGCTTTTCCAGATAATTCGCGGGGTTCACCGACAGCGTGCTGTCATCCACCGGCGCGCCGTCCGAGATCACCATCAAAATCTTGCGCGCCTCGGGCCGCGCCGCCATCCGCCGGTGCGCCCATTCCAGCGCCTCGCCGTCGATGTTTTCTTTCAAGAGCCCCTCTTTCATCATCAGCCCGAGGTTGTCGCGCACCCGGCGCCAGGGCGCATCGGCGCTCTTGTAGATGATGTGGCGCAGATCGTTCAGCCGCCCCGGCGCTGCCGGGCGCCCGTCGGCGAGCCATTTTTCGCGCGCGCGCCCGCCTTTCCAGGCCCGGGTGGTGAAGCCCAGGATCTCGACCTTGACCTGACAGCGCTCCAGCGTGCGGGCCAGCACATCGGCGCAGATGGCGGCGATGGAGATGGGCCGCCCGCGCATGGAGCCCGAGTTGTCCAGCAGGAGCGTCACCACCGTGTCGCGGAACTCGGTGTCCTTCTCGGCCTTGAACGAAAGCGGCGTGGTGGGGTTGGCGACCACGCGGGCCAGCCGCCCGGCGTCCAGCGTGCCCTCTTCCAGATCGAACTCCCAGCTTCGGTTCTGCTGCGCCTGCAGGCGGCGCTGCAGCTTGTTGGCCAGCCGCGCCACCGCGCCCTTCAGCGGGTCAAGCTGCTGGTCCAGATAGGCGCGCAGCCGCTCCAGCTCCGCCGCCTCGGCCAGATCCTCGGCGCGGATTTCTTCGTCATGCGCAACGTCATAGACGCGATAGTCGGGGCTGGCCTCGGAATGGGGCGGCGGGGCCGGGGGCTCAGGCGGGGCCTCGCCCTGGGGCAGGTCGGTTTCCTCGGACATCTCGTCCTCGGCCTGATCGTCCATGGCGACCTGCGCCTCGGCGGCATCCTGGGACTGCGCGTCCTCGTCGCTGTCCTCCTCTTCGCCCTCGTCCTCCTGACCCTGCGAATCGGGGTTCTCGGGTTCGTCGGGCTGGTCGTCCTCCTGCGATTCGGCGCTTTCGTCGGCTTCGTCGCCCGCGTCGTCGGGGTCATCGCCCAACTGATCGCCGTAACCCAGATCCTTGATCACCTGGCGCGCAAACCGGGCAAAGGCGCGCTGGTCGTCCAGCACATCCTCCACGCCCTCCAGCGTGCCGCCGGCCTGTTCCTCGATGAACCCGCGCCACAGCTCCAGTACGTTGTCCGCCCCGTCTGGCAGCTCGCGCCCCGAGGTCAGCGCCCGCACCATGTAGCCCGCCGCCACCGACAGCGGCGCGTCCTGGCGGTTACTGATCTCGGCATAGCCCTTGCGCCCGGCCTCATGCGCGATGCGGGCGTCGATATTCCCCGCCGTGCCGGGCATGTGGCGCGCACCCACCGCCTCGCACCGGGCGGTTTCCATCGCGTCATAGAGGTCCCGCGCCATCTGCCCCTGCGGCAGGTAATGCGCATGGGTGCCAGCGTCATGGTAGCGGTGCCGCAGCGCCAGCGCATCCGCCGTGCCGCGCGCCAGCAGCACCTCGTCGCGGGTCATGCGGCGCGTGACCTGCGGCAGGCGCATGGTATCGCCTGCCACACCGGGCGGATCGACCGAATAGGTCACGGTCATCTCGCGCTCGTCCGCCATGGTGCGCGCGGCCTCGGCCAGCGCCTTCTTGAACGGATCGGCGGGGTTGTCGGAGCGTTTCATGGCGGCGCGCAGTTCCCTGTTGGCGTGTGTCGGAGCAGAGATAACCCGACCCGCCGCCAAAAGAAAGCACGGCCGATGCGGCGGATCACGCCACGCCGGGATGCTTCCCTGCACAGCGCCTGTGCGGTGCCGGACCTTTTCCATCCGCCGCGCATGAACAACATACGGGGAAGCACAACCTGCAACAGGAGACTTACCATGCCCCGTACCCCCCGTGTAGCCATCATCCTCGGCACCACCCGCGACGCCCGCTTCGGCGACAAACCCGCCGAATGGATCGCCGCCCGCGCCCGCGCCCGCGGCGACTGGGAGGTCGAGATCGTCGATCTGAAGGATTTCGACCTGCCGCTCTTCAACGAAGCCGCCTCGAACGCGTGGATGCCCAGCGAGGACCCGCGCGCCATCGCCTGGCAGAAGAAGGTCGGCGCATTCGACGGCTACATCTTCGTCACCCCGGAATACAACCGTTCGATCACCGGCGCGCTGAAAAACGCGCTCGATCAGGCCTATGTCGAATGGAATCGCAAGGCGTTCGGCATCGTGAGCTATGGCGGCGCCGGTGGGACCCGTGCAGCCGAACACCTGCGCAGCATCGGGATCGAGTTGCAGATGGCCTCCACCCGCGCGGCGGTGCACATCGGCGGATCCGAGTTCATGACCGTGCACCCGCTGGGCGGCGATCCGAAGCCGATGGAGGCGATCGAAGGCGCCATCGGCGGATCGGCCGATGCGATGCTGGACGATCTGGATTTCTGGACCCGCGCCACCATGGCCGCGCGGCAGGACATGGCCCGCGCCGCCTGAGCCAACCCGGTCCCGTCAGGGGGCGCCCGCAGGCGCCCCCTTTCCCTTCCGCGAAGACTGACCGAGGCGGCGGGATTGACGGCTCCGGAGTGCGGGATGTCGGAAACGGGTATCGCGTTGATGCGCGCCCGGCTACAGAGTGCGCAGGATCAGCGACGGACCGCCCATGCGTTACTCTGCCTTCCGACTCTTCGCCGAAGCCCTGCGCGGCCATCGCGGCTGGCGCCCTGCCTGGCGCGACCCCGAACCGCAGGCCGAGTATGACACGCTGATCATCGGCGGCGGCGGGCACGGGCTTGCCACCGCGCATTACCTCGCCAGCCGCTATGGCGCGCGCAGCGTGGCGGTGCTGGAAAAGGGCTGGATCGGCGGCGGCAACGTCGGCCGCAACACCACCATCGTGCGCTCCAACTACCTGCTGGATGGCAACGAGCCGTTCTACGAACACTCCCTCAAGCTCTGGGAGGGGCTGGAGCAGGACCTGAACTACAACGCAATGTTCAGCCAGCGCGGGATCATCAACCTCTATCACTCCGATGCCCAGCGCGATGCGTATATCCGTCGCGGCAACGCCATGCGGCTGCACGGTGCCGACGCCGAACTTCTGGATGCCGCAGGCGTGCGCGCCCTCTACCCGTGGCTGAACTTCGACAACGCGCGCTTTCCCATCCAGGGCGGGCTCCTGCAGCGCCGCGCGGGCACCGCGCGCCACGATGCCGTGGCCTGGGGCTACGCCCGCGCCGCCGACCGCCGCGGCGTCGACATCCTCCAGAACTGCGAGGTCACGGGCCTGCGGATCGACGGCGGCCGCATCACCGGCGTGGACACCACCCGCGGCCCGATCCGCGCGCGCAAGGTCGGTGTCGCCGTCGCCGGAAACTCCAGCCGCGTGATGGAGATGGCCGGGCTGCGCCTGCCCATCGAGAGCCATGTGCTGCAGGCTTTTGTCACCGAAGGTCTGAAACCCCTTATCGACGGGGTGGTGACCTTCGGTGCGGGCCACTTCTACATCAGCCAGTCCGACAAGGGCGGGCTGGTCTTCGGCGGCGATCTGGACGGCTACAACTCCTACGCCCAGCGCGGCAACCTGCCGGTCCCCGAAGACGTGATCGAAAGTGGCATGGCGATCATGCCCGCCATCGGGCGCGCGCGGCTCCTGCGCATGTGGGGGGGCGTGATGGACATGAGCATGGACGGCTCGCCCATCATCGACCGCACGCCCATCGAGGGGCTCTATTTCAATGGCGGCTGGTGCTACGGCGGGTTCAAGGCCACCCCCGCCTCGGGTCTGACCTTCGCGCATCTGCTGGCCACAGATGAACCGCACCCCACCGCCACCGCCTTCCGCCTCGACCGCTTTCGCCGCGGCTACCCCATCGACGAACGCGGCGCCGGCGCCCAGCCTAACCTTCACTGACACGAGCCTCGGACGCAGCGCAGCCATGCCCCCATTTTCTTGCCAGAAATACTCGATCGCGCCGCCAGCCACCCCGTGCGCCACTCCAGCCACTTCATCTTGCCAGAAATACCCGAATCCCCCGGCCGCCCCCGGCGCCGCGGCCGGAAAGGGGCGCCCATGATCATCCACCATCCCCTCCTCGGCCCGCGGGACGCGCAGGAATTCACCTATCTCGGCGATGCCACCCTCATCGACCGCCCGGACGCCATGGCCGAGGGCGCGCTCGAGGCTTTCGATGCCTACCTCCACCTGCGCGACAACCCGGCGGGCACCCACCGCGAACTCTGGTATCATGAAGTCGGCGACCGCTCCTGGCTGGTGGTCACCCGCGACACCCGCACGCACGAGATCACGCAGGTAGAGCTTGCCCGCGATGTGGCGCTGTCAAAGGGGCGGGGCCGATGAGTAGGGCGCGCCTCCCCTCCGGCGGGCAGATCGACCGGGCGCGGCGTCTGGAGTTCCGCTTCGACGGGCGCGCCTACACCGGCCATCCCGGCGACACGCTGGCCTCGGCGCTCCTGGCCTCGGGCGTCCGCCTCATGGGCCGCAGCTTCAAGTATCACCGCCCGCGCGGCGTGCTGACCGCCGGTTCCGAAGAGCCGAACGCCCTGGTCACGCTGCGCAGCGGCGCGCGCGCCGAGCCCAACACCCGCGCCACCGTGGCCGAGTTGTTCGACGGGCTCGAGGCCACCAGCCAGAACCGCTGGCCTGCGCTTGGCTTCGACGCCATGGCGGTCAACGACTGGCTGGCGCCCTTCCTGACCGCAGGCTTCTATTACAAGACCTTCATGTGGCCCGCTTCCTTCTGGGAAAGGGTCTACGAGCCGATCATCCGCCGCGCCGCCGGGCTGGGCGCGCTCTCGGGGCGCGATGACCCCGACGATTACGACAAGGGCTTCCTGCACGCCGACCTGCTGGTGATCGGCGCCGGGCCTGCGGGGCTGTCGGCGGCGCTGACGGCGGCGCGCGCCGGGGTCCGCGTGATCCTGGCGGACGAGGATTTCCGCATGGGCGGCCGCCTGAGTGCCGAGGCTTTCGCGCTTGGCGATCAGAGCGGCGCCGACTGGGCGGCGGGCGCGGTGGCGGAACTCGCTGACATGGAGAACGTGCGGCTGATGCCCCGCACCACGGTCATCGGCGCCTTCGATCACGGCGTCTATGGTGCGGTCGAGCGCGTGGCCGATCACTTGCCGATCCCGCCCGAGGGCAAGCCGCGCCAGACGCTCTGGCGCATCAGCACAAGCCGCGCGATCCTCGCCGCCGGCGCCACCGAGCGGCCCATAGCCTTCGCCGACAACGACCGCCCCGGCATCATGCTGGCGGGCGCCATGCGGGCCTATGCCAACCGCTGGGCGGTGGCCCCCGGCAAGCGGGTGGCGCTTTTCGTCAACAACGACGACGGGCTGCGCACCGCGCGCGATCTGGCCGCCCAAGGCGTCCGCGTGACGGCGGTGATCGACCCGCGCGCCGACGCACCGGACCCCGGCATCGACGGCGCGCGGCATCTGCCCGGCGCCGTGGTCACCGGCAGCGCCGGGCGGCTGGGGCTGGACACCATCATCGTGCGCAGCGCGCAGGGCAAGGAATTCCGCATCGACGCCGACGCGCTGGCGGTCTCGGGCGGTTGGAACCCGAATGTGCACCTGACCTGCCACCAGCGCGGGCGGCCTGTCTGGGATGACGCACTCGCGGCCTTCGTCCCGGGCCCGGACCTTCCTGCGGGGATGACCGTGGCCGGGGCGGCGGCGGGCACCTTCTCCACCCACGGCGCGCTGCACGCGGGCCACGCGGCGGCGGCCGAGGCGCTTGCGGCACTGGGCCACAAGGCCCCCGCGCCCGACCTTCCGCAGGCCGAGGACGCCCCGGTCACCCTGCACCCCTTCTGGCACGTTGCGGGCAAGGGCCGCGCCTGGCTTGACTTCCAGAACGACGTGACCGTGAAGGACGTGAAGCTCGCCCATCAGGAAAACTTCCGGTCAGTCGAGCACATGAAGCGTTACACCACGCTGGGCATGGCCACCGATCAGGGCAAGACTGCGAACGTCCCCGCGCTGGCGATCATGGCGGAACTGACCGGCAAGAGTATCGCCGAGACCGGCACCACCATCTTCCGCCCGCCCTACACCCCTGTCGCGCTGGGCACCTTCGCGGGCCGGGCGCGCGGGCGAGCGTTCAAGCCCACCCGCCTGACCCCCACCCACCAATGGGCCGAAGCGCAGGGCGCGGTCTTCACCGAGGCCGGGCTGTGGCTGCGCGCGCAGTATTTCCCGCGCCCCGGCGAAACCCACTGGCGCGAATCCGTGGACCGCGAGGCGCTGGCGGTGCGCGCTAGCGTGGGCCTCTGCGATGTCTCCACCCTGGGCAAGATCGACATTCAGGGCGCGGATGCCGCCGAATTCGTCAACCGCGTCTATGCCAACGGCTTTGCCAAACTGCCGGTGGGCCGCGTCCGCTACGGGCTGATGCTGCGCGAGGACGGGTTCGTCATGGATGACGGCACCACCGCGCGGCTGGCCGAGGATCACTTCGTCATGACCACCACAACCGCCAATGCGGTGCCGGTGTTCCGCCATCTGGAATTCGCCCGCCAGTGCCTCTGGCCCGGGCTGGACGTGCAACTGATCTCGACCACCGACGCCTGGGCGCAGATTGCCGTGGCGGGGCCGCAGTCGCGGACGCTCTTGCAGCGCGTGGTTGACGCAGACCATGACCTGTCGAACGAAGGCTTCCCCTTCATGGCCTGCGGCGCGGTCACCGTTTGCGGCGGGCAGCGGGCGCGGCTGTTCCGCATCTCGTTTTCGGGCGAACTTGCCTATGAAGTCGCCGTGCCCGCCCGCTACGGCCAGGCGCTGATGGAGCGGCTGATGGCGCAGGGCGCCGATCTGGGCGTTACGCCGTATGGGGTGGAGGCGCTGAATGTCTTGCGGATCGAGAAGGGGCACGCCACGGCTAACGAACTCAATGGCCAGACCACGGCGCGCGATCTGGGACTGGGGCGGATGGTGTCCGACAAGAAGGACAGCATCGGTGCGGTGCTTTCGCGCCGTGAGGGCATGATGCGCGAGGACGGGCTGCATCTGGTCGGTCTGCGGGCGGTGAACGCCGATTCGCGGCTGGCGGCGGGCTCGCACCTGCTGGAGCGTGGCGCTGGGGCGGTGGCGGCGAATGATCTGGGCTGGGTCACCTCGGCCTGCTGGTCGCCGCATCTGGAAGCGCCGATTGCGCTGGCGTTCCTCAAGGGCGGGGCCAGGCGGCAGGGCGAGACGCTGCGCGCCGTCAACCTGCTGAGCGGGCAGGACACCGAGGTTGCGGTGGTCAGCCCGCATTTCATCGACCCCGAAGGAGAGCGGCTCCGTGGCTGACCTGACCCCGATCACGCCCCTTGGCGGCACCACCCTGCGGTCCGAGACCATCGGCGCGCTGCGCATCGCGGAAGGCGACGACTGGGCACTGGCCTCGGTCGCCGCGCGCGCTGGGCAGGCTCAGGCGGTGGGCGCGGGGCTGCGCGAACTGACCGGGCTGGACCTGCCCGGCCCCGGCGGCATGGCGTCGGCGGGGGACTGGCGCGCTCTGTGGCTGTCGCCCGAAAGCTGGCTGTTGGCCGCGCCCTTGGCGCAGGAGCCGGACATTGCCGACACTGTGAAGCGCCCAGTGGGCGATGGGGCGTCTGTTACCGAACAGACCGACGCCTGGGTGCGGTTCGACATCACCGCGCCCGATGACGACCGCCTCTGGCCGCTGCTGGAGCGGCTGTGCAACATCGACCCCGCCTGCGCCGGGCCGGGCACGGCCACGCGGACGGTGATGGAGCATCTGGCGGCGATCCTGCTGCGCGAGGGGGCGGGCCGGGCGGCGGTGCTGGGTGCGCGGTCCTCGGCTGCCTCGCTCCATCACGCGCTGGTCGCCGCTGCGCGGTCCGTGGCCTGATTGCGCCATAGCGCCGCTGTGGTGGGTGCAGGTGTCGAAAAACCTTCACGAATCCGGCGTTGGCGGATAAGCGGGTCGCCCTAAGGGCGTGTGCGCGCGTGGCCGTGCCGCCCGCAACGGGGATGCTCAGCAACCATGGCGGATTTCGCGTTCGAGGTCAGGGAAGCGGGGGCGGATGCCCCGCGCGCGCTGGCCCTGCGCGGGGCGCTGACGGTGCAGACGCTGACCCGGGTGGAGAATTTGCTGGCGGGGCAGGAGGCGCGCGGCGCCGCGGTGCTGGACCTGTCCGGGGTGGAGCACATGGACACCGCCGGGGCATGGTCGCTGGCGCGGTTTGCCGGGCGCGGGCAGGGGGTGCGGATCGAGGGGCTGTCCCCGCGCCTGCAATCGCTGCTGGACGCGGTCGAGGCCGCCATGCCGCGCCCGGACCCGCCCGCGCCAGCGCCGTATGGGGTGCGCGAGTTTCTGGAGGACATCGGCCGCCGGGTCACGTCCGCCGGGCAACTGGCGCTGGAACTCAGTGCCTATCTGGGGGTGTTTCTGGCCCGGTTGGGCCGCGCCGTGCGGCACCCGTCCGAGTTCCGGCTCACTTCGCTGGTGCATCACTGTCAGGACGTGGGCTGGCGCGCGGTGCCGATTGTCGCGCTGATGGGCTTTCTGATCGGCGTGGTCCTGGCCTTTCAGGGCAGCGTGCAGTTGCGCCAGTTCGGGGCCGAGGTGTTTGTGGTGGAACTCATCGCCATTTCGATCCTGCGCGAACTTGGCATCCTGCTCACGGCGATCATCGTGGCGGGGCGCACGGCCTCATCCTTCACCGCCGCCATCGGGTCGATGAAGATGCGCGAGGAGATCGACGCCATGCGCACGCTGGGGATCGATCCGGCGATGGTGCTGTTTGTCCCGCGCATCCTGGCGCTTCTGATCACGCTGCCGATCCTGGCGCTGGTGGCCAATGTGGCGGGCTTCGTGGGCGGCGCGCTCATGGCCTGGGCGGAACTGGGGATATCGCCGGGCATGTTCTATGTGCGGCTGACCGATCAGGTGTCCATCGATCACGCCATCGTCGGCTTTTCCAAGGCGCCGGTGTTTGCCATCATCATCGGGGTGATCGGCTGTCACGCCGGGATGCGGGTGGAAAGCAACACCGAATCGCTGGGGCGCATGACCTCGGCGGCGGTGGTGGCGGCGATCTTTGCCGTGATTGCGGCGGATGCGCTGTTTTCGGTGTTTTATGCGCGGGTGGGGCTGTGATGCGGCTTCTGTTGGATTGCTCAAGCGCCGACACTCTGCATGGCGAGCGCGCGTGCGCGCGCGAAAACGCCCTCGGGGCGTGCCCACCCACCCACCC
>SKMI01000118.1 GCA_007121115.1 Paracoccaceae bacterium
CATCCCGGCGGCGGCACAGCAGATCGCCATCGACCTCGATGCCGACGGGTCGCTGGCCGTGCGTTCGGTGCAGCTCATAGTGCTGATCACGCTCCTGAGCCTCGCCCCGGGGCTGTTGATCATGGTGACCTGCTTTCCCTTCATCGTCACGGTGCTGGCGATCCTGCGCCAGGCGCTGGGGCTGCAGCAATCGCCGCCCAACATGCTGATCGTCAGCCTGGCGCTGTTCCTGACCTGGTTCGTGATGGAGCCGGTGTTCCTCGACGCGTGGGAGGCCGGGGTGGTGCCCCTGAACGCCGGCGAGCTGGCGCTCGACGAGGCCGTGATCCGCGCGCTTGACCCGTTCCGGCTGTTCATGGCCGCGCGGATCGACACCGCCACCTATGAGGCGCTGGCCGGGCTGCGCCCCGATGATCCCTCTGCGGCCCCGGTGGACGCGCCCCTGTCGGTGCTGGTTCCCGCCTTCCTGTTGAGCGAGGTGGCGCGCGCCTTCCAGATCGGGTTCCTGATCTTCCTGCCGTTCCTGATCATCGATCTGGTGGTGGCGGCGGTGCTGATGTCCATGGGGATGATGATGGTGCCCCCGGCGGTGGTCGCGCTGCCCTTCAAGCTGTCGTTCTTCGTGGTCGCCGACGGCTGGACGCTGATCTCGGAGGCGCTGGTGCGCAGCTACATGTAGCGATGCGTGGCTGCGCACCCGCGATCAATCGAGGCCGAAGCGGGCGCGCAGAATGAATAGCGCGCGCGGTCCGCGATCCGGCCTTCAGGCCTCGATCAGTCGCCGCGCGGCCAGCCAGCTTGCCACAGCCGCGACCAGCACACCGGCACCAGCGGCCACCAGAAGCGCGGCCACGCTGTCATGCCCCAGCACCAGCGCCGCCACCACCAGCGAACCGGCCATCGTGGCGCCGAGAAAGATGAACAGAACCAGTGCAAGACGCGACATGACACTTCTCCTTCGTTTGAAACCTTGACCGTGGCTACGTACCAGAAGGCGATGGGCAGATCCTTGACTCAGGACAAAGCGGCGGGCGGATCCACTGCGGCGCAGATCCTGCCATTGCGGCAGGTAAGGTCGATCACCGCCCTCAGGGGCAGATCAGGTCGGCGGTAATCACGCCGCTGTCGCCCTGCACTCTGCCGGGGCGTGCGGTGCAGCCGGTCACTTGCTCGATCGCGGCCACCAGGCGCGCTGGCATGGCACGCTGCTCGATCCGGCGCGCGTAATCCAGCCGGATCGCCTGCGCGCGGTTGCCCTGTTGAAAGACCGCGACCCGAACGCCGTCCAGCACCAGTCGCGTCTGCGTCGCCCCGGCAAATTCCGGCGATGGCGAAGCGCAGGCGGTGATCATCGCCAGCGCGATCATGGCAAGGGTCCTGTACACCCGCGCAATTCTGCCCGCCGAATGATTAACGATTCATGAACAAGGGCCGCGGCCGCAACGCCTTTGGGGCACAGCGCGCGTCCGCGCGTTCACGCCCTGATGCGCTCTTGTGCACCCAAAAAACACCGATATATGCGTGACGGGGTGCGAACGGGGCTTGGAACATGCAAAGTCTCGGTGTATGGACCCGCTCTGAAACACTCGATCACCCCGAGACAGAATTTCAGGTCCGGCGCGTAACGCCCGGGCCTTCATCATCAAGAGACCCCGAGGTTGACCCCATGGCCGTGCAACAGAACCGCGTCACCCGTTCCCGCCGCAACATGCGCCGTGCGCACGACTCGCTGGTGGCCGCGAACCCCAACGAATGCCCCAATTGCGGCGAGCTGAAGCGCCCGCATCATGTCTGCCCGTCCTGCGGCTTCTACAATGACCGCGAGGTCGTCGCTCAAGCAAGCGACATCGATCTGGACGATGACGCTGCGTGAACGCTGCGCAGCCGGTGACACATGACCAACCCGCCCTCCGACCAGCGCGACGACAGCGGTCGGATCACCGTTTCGGTGGATGCCATGGGGGGCGATGCAGGCCCGTCCGCAGTGGTCGACGGCTGCCTGCGATCGGCCGAAAAGAACCCTGACATTGCCTTTGCCCTGCACGGCGATGCCGCGGTGCTGGACCCGCTGGTATCGCGCGAAACGGTGCTGCAGGACCGCACGCGGATTGTGCATGCCGAAGGCGTGGTCACCATGGAGGAAAAGCCAAGCCATGTGATGCGCCACGGCAGAGACACCTCTATGTGGTCCTGCATCGAATCCGTGCGCGGCAGCGCGGCCCAGGCCGCGGTGTCCTGCGGCAATACCGGGGCGCTGATGGCGGTGTCGATGCTGCGGCTGCGCAAGCTGCCCGGCGTGGACCGCCCGGCCATCGCCTGCATGTGGCCCAAGGGCACCACCGGGGCGCACAACATCATGCTGGACGTGGGCGCCGATGTGCGCGCCGATCCGGAGAACCTGTTGCAATTCGCGCTGATGGGCGCGGCCTACTATCGCAACGGGTTCAACGTGGCAATGCCCCGCGTGGGCCTCTTGAATGTCGGCACCGAGGAGCACAAGGGCCGCGCCGAAATCCGCGAGGCGCATGAACTTATCGGCGCGATGCAGGGCCTTGGCCGCTATGACTTCGTGGGCTTTGTCGAGGGCACCGACATCCCGTCGACCGAGGTCGACGTGATCGTAACCGACGGGTTCACCGGGAATGTGGCGCTGAAGACCGCCGAAGGCACCGCGCGGCTGATCCGCGATCTGCTGCATGCGGAATTGGGCGGCACCTTGCTGTCGCGGCTGGCGGGGCTGCCTGCCCTGCCCGGCCTGAAGCGGCTGCAGCGGCGGATCGACCCGCGGCGGGTGAATGGCGGCGTTTTCCTGGGCCTGAACGGCACGGTGGTCAAGTCGCACGGATCGGCGGATGCCACGGGCATTTCGGCGGCGATCAAGCTGGCCTTCCTGCTGGCGCAATCGGGCTTTCAGGCGCGGATGTCCGAACGGCTGGAACAGGTCACGCAGGCGGTGGCGGAGCAGCACCCGGCATTCAGGCACAACGGGACGAGCAAGCAGGACAAGACATGACACGCAGGGCGGTTGTGATCGGCACCGGGCATTATCTGCCGCAACGGGTGGTGGAGAACGCGGAATTCGCGCGCACGCTGGACACCTCGGACGAATGGATCGAATCGCGCTCGGGGATCAAGCGGCGGCATTTCGCGGCCGAGGGTGAATACACCTCGGACCTGGCGATTGCGGCGGCGCGGGACGCGCTGGCCGACGCCGGGATCACTGCCAGCGATATCGACGCGGTGGTGGTCGCCACCTCGACCCCGGACATGACATTCCCTGCCGTGGCAACGCAGGTGCAGGACGGGCTGGGCATGACTGGCGGCTTTGCCTTCGACGTGCAGGCGGTCTGCGCGGGCTTCGTCTTTGCACTGGCCAACGCCAACGGGATGATTGTTTCGGGCCAGGCGCGGCGCGTGCTGGTGATCGGGGCCGAAACGTTCTCGCGGATCATGGACTGGACCGACCGCGCGACATGCGTGCTGTTTGGCGATGGCGCGGGCGCGGTGGTGCTGGAAGCGCGCGACGGGGCCGGGACCAGCGATGACCGCGGCATCCTGGCCAGCGATCTGAACTCGGACGGGCGCTACCGCGATCTGTTGTATGTCGACGGCGGCGTGTCCACCAGCGGCACCGCCGGTCACCTGCGGATGCAGGGGCGCGAGGTGTTCCGCCACGCGGTCGAGAAACTCGCCGCCACTGCCACCACCGCGCTGGACCGTGCGGGGCTGGGTGCGGCGGATGTGGACTGGGTGGTGCCGCATCAGGCCAATCTGCGCATCATCCGGGGCACGGCGCAAAAGCTTGGCGTGAGCATGGACCGCGTGGTGGTGACCGTGCAGGACCATGGCAACACCTCGGCCGCGTCGATCCCGCTGGCGCTGTCGGTGGCGGCGCGCGAAGGGCGCTTTGCGCCCGGCGATCTGGTCCTGTGCGAAGCGATTGGCGGCGGGCTGAGCTGGGGCGCGGTGGTGTTGCGCTGGTAAGCCGCGCTTCGCGCCGCGGCGTTCTGCCACAGCGCGCTTCCAACGGCGCATAAACGCCGCCCGGCAAGCGCTTGATATTGACTCGGAATCTTGCATGTCCCATGCTTCCACGCAAAACCGTGGAGGGACGGGATGAGCGACAAGACATTGACGCGAATGGACCTGAGCGAAGCGGTTTTCCGCGAAGTGGGTTTGTCACGCAACGAATCGGCGCAACTGGTGGAGAGCGTGCTGCAGCACATTTCAGATGCGCTGGTGCAAGGGGAACAGGTCAAGCTGTCGTCCTTCGGCACCTTCAGCGTGCGCGACAAGGGGGCGCGCGTGGGCCGCAATCCGAAGACCGGCGAGGAAGTGCCGATCGACCCGCGCCGGGTGCTGTCCTTCCGGCCCTCGCATCTGATGAAGGAGCGGGTGGCGCGCGGCAACAGGTCCGGGTAATGCGCAAGGCACCCGAGGCGTTCCGCACCATCAGCGAGGTGGCCGAGGTCCTGCGCACTCCGGCGCATGTGCTGCGGTTCTGGGAAAGCAAGTTCAACCAGGTAAAGCCGGTCAAGCGCGCGGGCGGGCGGCGCTATTATCGCCCCGCCGATCTGGTGCTGCTGGGCGGCATCCGCGCGCTGTTGCACGATCAGGGCATGACCATCCGTGGCGTGCAGAAGCTCCTGGCCGAAAAGGGCGTGCGCCATGTCGCCGGCATGGCCCCCGAAAACCTGCTGGCCGAACTCGAAGGCGATGAGACGCTCGAGGCCGAGGCCGACGAGGTGACGGTCGATGCGGCGCCCGACCCGGTGCCCGACAGGGCCCCGTCTACGGCAGATGCCGCCACCGATGCCAGTGATGACGCGCCCCCCGTCGAGGGCTCCGCCGACGTTTCCGGTCCCACCGATGCGCAGGCGGCGCACGAGTCCAGCGGTGTCGAGGGCGTCGCCGCCCCCCCTGCCCAGGATATCCAGGCTGCTCCGATGGCGGCGCCCCCCGAAGCACCCGCCGCCGATGCGTCCAAGTCCGCGGAAGCCCCAGAACCGGGTGTGTCGGAGGCTGACATGCCCGCCGCCAGCGCCGAGGAAACAGCCGCCGAGGCGCCGGCTGCAACGCCCGAACCCGAAACAGACGCGGAATCGGAACCCGAGGAAACGGAGGCCGAGGCCGAACGGTTGACCGTGATGTTGCGCCGCATGGAGCCTGCTCCGGACACGGACCGCCGGGCCGCTCTGGCATCGGTCGCGCGGCGCATGAACGCGCTTCTGGATCGGATGTCCAAAGCCGGCGGGGCCGAGCGCTGGTGACACCCACCATCCGATGCGGTTGCTGCCGGAATCCCCTGGATTTGCGCTTGCTCCCGGCGCCCAAACAGGTAAAAGCACAGCTGTTCGGGCTATGGCGCAGCCTGGTAGCGCGTCCGTCTGGGGGACGGAAGGTCGCAGGTTCGAGTCCTGCTAGCCCGACCATTCATTTCGCACCAATCATCCGCTTGACCCACGCATGGGGGTACAGCCCTGCGCCTGCGGGCTTTCCCGCCGCGCGCGGGCTGTGTATCAGCGCCCGAAACCACAGCGTTCCGGGGATCCTAGCATGAGTGCAGACCTGACCACCGCCATCGGCGTTCTGCCCGACAGCGCGCTGCGCCGGATGATCGACGCGGGCGCATTGCGCGCTGATGCCCCCGTCGCCGAGGATCAGGTACAGCCCGCGAGCCTCGATCTGCGGCTTGGGGCGGTGGCGTATCGGGTCCGCGCCTCGTTCCTGGCCGGGCGGGAGCGGCGCGTCGCCGACCGTCTGGCCGAATTCGAGATGCATCGCATCGACCTGACGGACGGCGTGGTGCTGGAAAAGGGCTGCGTCTATGTGGTGCCGCTGATGGAATCGCTGGCGCTCCCCGCCGACGTCTCGGCGGTGGCCAACGCCAAGAGTTCCACCGGGCGACTGGACCTGCTGACGCGGGTGATCACCGATGGCGGGATCGAGTTCGACCGCGTGCCCGCGGGCTATGACGGCCCGCTCTATGCCGAGATCTGCCCGCGCTCGTTTTCGGTGCTGGTGCGCCCCGGCATGCGGTTGAACCAGATCCGGTTCCGGCGGGGCCACGCGGTGCTGGACGATGCCACGCTGGCGGCGCTGCATGACAGCGCCGGGCTGGTGGACGGCACGCCGCTGATTTCCGACGGGCTGGGGTTTTCGGTTGATCTGGAGCCGGGGCGCGACGGGATCGTCGGCTACCGCGCCCGCCCGCATACCGGGGTGATCGATCTGGACCGGATCGGCGCCTATGACCCGGCCGAGTTCTGGGACCGGCTTAGCGCCGACCGCGGGCGGCTGATCCTGGACCCCGGCGCTTTCTACATCCTGGTCAGCCGCGAGGCGGTGCACATCCCCCCCGACCACGCCGCCGAAATGGCGCCCTATCTGGCCATGGTGGGCGAGTTCCGGGTCCATTACGCGGGCTTCTTCGATCCCGGCTTCGGCCATGCGGCGGTGGGCGGCGCGGGCGCACGCGGCGTGCTGGAGGTGCGCTGCCACGAGGCGCCCTTTGCGCTGGAACACGGGCAGGTCGTGGGGCGGTTGGTCTATGAACGCATGGCCGCGGTGCCGGAGCGGCTTTATGGTGCGGGCATCGCCTCGAGCTACCAGGGTCAGGGGCTCAAGCTGTCCAAGCACTTCCGGCAGGGTTGAGTCCGCGCGCCCTCAGCGCCCCAGCCAGCGGCGGAAGGGTCGGTTCAGCACCCAGGCCACGGCGGCGCCGAACAAGGCACCCAAGGTGTTCGCCACGATATCGCCCAGCGACCGCGTGCGCCCGAAATAGGGCTGCGCCAGTTCGATGAAGATGCCGATGAGCACGGCGGCCACCACAAGGGCCAGCGCCCGGCGCGGGTTCAGCAGCGACAGGGGCAGCACGAAGACCGCAAATGCTGCGAAGTGATGCAACTTGTCGCTGCCCGGCACATCGAAGTTCATCTTGTGTGGCGGGGTCAGCGTGCTGATCAGGATCCCCAACAGAATCAAGACGGTCAGGACCTTTGCGGCGCGTTCCAGCGCGTGCCAGTTCACCGCTTTTCCGTTCATGCCGACGACCCTGCCCAATCCGGTCTGCGCCACCCGCGCGACCGGCTATTGACCCGGTATCTGGCACCAAGGCCCGGGTCATGCAAGGAAAAGGCAGTCAGCCGAGTGCAGGGTCGGCGCTTTCGCGCTTCATGTGCGTGCGGATGCGGCCAAGCGCGCGCTCTTCAAGCTGGCGCACGCGCTCCTTGGAAATCCCCATCTCGTCGCCCAACTCGTTGAGCGTGGCGGGTTCGTCCACCAGATGCCGCCGCGCCACGATCAGTCGCTCGCGCTCGGGCAGCGCGCGCACGGCATCGTGCAGCAGGCTGCGGCGGTGGCGGTTCTCCATGGCGTCCAGCACGCGGGCTTCGGTGGGGGCCGCGTCATCGGCCAGCGTGTCCACCCATTCGCGCGCGTCCTCATCCCCCGATTGCGGGGTATTGAGCGACAGGTCCGGGCCGGACATGCGGCCCAGCATGATCTCCACCTGTTCGACCGGCACGTCCAGTTCGCGGGCCACGGTGGCGCTGACGGCCTCGCGCCGGGCGGGGTCATCCTGTGCCTCGGCCTGCAACCGGCGAAGATGGAAGAACAGTTTCTTCTGCGCCGCGTTGGTCCCGGTGCGCACCAGCGACCAGTTGCGCATCACGTATTCCTGCATCGACGCCCGGATCCACCAGGTCGCATAGGTCGAAAATCGCGCGCCGTTTTCGGGGTCGAATTTTTCCGCCGCGCGCATCAGGCCCAGGTTGCCCTGCTGGATCAGGTCGTCGAACGGCACCGCATAGCGCCGGAACCGCCCGGCGATGGAAATCGCAAGCCGCGTATAGGCCTCGATCAACTGGTGCAGCGCGGCCTCGTCGCGGTGGTCACGCCAGGCGATGGCGAGCGCATATTCGGTTTCCGCGTCCAGCATCGCCTGCCCCATAGACGTCCGGATGAAGCGGCTGATGTGGGGATCATGGCGGGACATGGGGGCCTCTTTGGTTTCGATCCGAAACTAACTGTTATCGACTCGCTATTATATTCCGCCTGCCTTGTCAATCATCGCGTGGCGGCTTACCTCCCTTCCATGAAACCGGAGCCTTCACCCACCACTGACGAAGACTGCGCGGATCTCATCGTGCATCTGGCCCGGCTGGCGCACAGTGGCCCGGGGGCGGCGCAACTGAGCGCCGCGCAATGGACGGCCCTGCGCTATTTCGCACGCGCCAACCGGTTCTCGCGCACCCCTTCGGCGTTTTCCGAATTTCACGCGACCACGCGCGGGACCGCCTCGCAAACGGTCAAGTCGCTGGTTTCCATGGGGTTTCTGGAACGGCGCAGCAACGAAGCTGACGGCCGCAGCGCGCTGATCGAGGTGACCGATGCCGGTCACGCCATGCTGGCGCAGGACCCGCTCGCCGATCTGCGCCGCGCGCTCGCGGAACAGCCCGCCGAGGTCCGCGCCGCGCTTATGAAGCATCTGCGCGCGGCGACCGAGACGCTGGCCGAGCAGCGCAGCGCGCGCACCTTCGGGCGCTGCGATGAATGCAGCCACTGCGCCCCGCGCGACACCGGCGCCTATTGCCACTGCACCCAGGCGATGCTGCGGGCCGAGGAAATGGGCGCGCTCTGCATCGACTTTACTCCGAAACTGCGCTCGACGGGCTGAACGCCCTGCGCGCAACCGAAAACCGCCCCGGCATTGCCGGGGCGGCTCTGCGCTGGATGCCCTGCCTCGGGCTCAGCTACACCCGCTTGTTGCGCCGCAGGTGTTGCATTTCATGCAGGTGCCGTTGCGGACCAGCGTGTAGTTGCCGCATTCGCCGCAGGGGTCGCCCTCGTAGCCCTGCATCCGCGCCTTGGTGCGGGCGTCCAGGGTGGCCACGGTCAGGGTCTCGGTCTCGGCCGCCTGCAGCGCGACCGCTGACGTGCCGTCGGTGGCGAAACCCGTCACCGCCTGCCCGCCCTGCAGCACGGTCAGTTCCTGCGGCAACCGCTTGCGCAGGTAGCCGGTGGAGCTGATCTGCCGCAGCACCTCGAGCGAGCGGTTGGCGGCATCCTCGGTCGGCTGGGACACGTTGCGCTGGCCTTCCTTCTCGCCCGCGCCCAGATCGTCAAACGCCGTGCCCGCGGGCTTCACATGCGCAAGATCGGTGCGGTCCAGGTAGCTGACCGCCAGTTCGCGGAAGATGTAGTCCAGGATCGAGGTCGCGTTCTTGATGCTGTCGTTGCCCTGCACCATTCCCGCCGGTTCGAACCGGGTGAAGGTGAAGGCGTCCACGAACTCCTCCAGCGGCACGCCGTATTGCAGGCCCACGGACACGGCGATGGCGAAGTTGTTCATCATCGCCCGGAAGCCCGCGCCTTCCTTGTGCATGTCGATGAAGATCTCGCCCAGCTTGCCGTCG